>CACXFW010000180.1 GCA_902767065.1 uncultured Lachnospiraceae bacterium
AGGGGGCGGACAAGCGGTGAAACCGCTCTGTCTGCCCACAGCGAAGAACACGAAGTGTTCTGAGCAATGGGGGTGCTGAATAGTTACGAGAACTGATTTCAGGCTGCCGGTTACGCACCGGCCCCGAATACCAGAGTGAAACGATCGCTGAAAGGAAAAGGATTCTTCCTCAATATGGCTTGTAGGTCCCCGTAAGGTTCCTATAGTAATTCGCTTTGATCACATCCAGATAAGGAAGGACCCAGATCAGCCCGACGCCCATGCTGATGACGCACAGCGCAAAATAGCCGGCGAGCGAAAGATGCAGCCGGAAGAATTCCACGATATGTCCCCGCATCCAGGAGCGGCTGCTTCTAAGGCATTCGGAAGCGCTCATCTCCTGATGGTCGATATACAAAAACAGCGCCTGGCTGAACGGAAACGCGATGACGGTCTCCAGAAAGATCATGCCTGCAATACCGCATACGGCCAGAATAAGGATCATCCATGCAGGAATGTGTCTGCCCGCATCCAGGGAAAATGCACCGGCATAGGCCAGATTGGAAAGGGACAGCGTCATCGGCATCAGACACACCGTTTCGATCAGTGCGAGAACGGCAGACAGCTGAAACGCCTTAGGCGCATCATAACGGAACGCCAGGAACAGATCGCTGACAGACACACGGTTATATCTGGCAATGTTCAGGGACAGGAAAAACTGCCCGGCCTGGAGCATTTTCGCAAGAATCATCACCAGAAAATCCAGGATAAAGTTGACAAGCACCAGCACAAAGAATCCGGCGCCGCCAAAAGGAAGGGCAAGAACCGACACAATCTGATTCGCCGTCCAGGTCATAACTCCCGTGATGACCAGGACGAAAAAGAACAGCAGGTAATTGCCGGCCAGCGCATTTCTGGAATCCTCCCTGATCTGGGAAAGTGAACGGGTCATATGAGAGCGCCTCCATTTTCCGGTACAGTGACAGATCCTTCTCTTCCCTTCTCTTCACGGTACTTTCCGGACAGGATATCGCTGAGGATCTCCTGGGGATTCTCGGACTGTTTCGTGCTTTCCGACTCCTTTGTCCCGGAGCGCTGTCCGGTATAGTATTGATAGAGCTGCTCCACCTGAGAGCGAAGGCGCGGATCACGGTAAACGGTCCGGATCGCGTACCAGGTATACAGGCAGCTAAATACCATGGCCGCCGCTGAGGCGATCAGCGCGATCCGGGCTCTTCCTTCCACCCGGCGGCCCTGCCGCGACAATAGCGCAAGGATGATCGAAGCCCCCGCCAGCGGAAGGCTGATGAAAAACAGCTGGAAAGAAAAAACGGCAATGACCCCGCACACAAGTGACGCGGTAGCCATGTTTCTCTTTGCCACAGTCGCCTTAAAACGATTGTAATCATCCGGCTCTCCCGGTCCGGAGGAGCCATAATTCTGGTAATCTGATCCGTTCAAATCTGTTTCTCCATTGATTCATGATTCAAAAACTGCTTGCGATACTGATGAACCTGAGCGCTTTTGGGCGCAGCCTTTCCCGCCTCTGATGTCAACCAGTATATCAGCAGTTTAACACCACCGCGATGGGAACACAATCTCGGGAGCAGAATCTTCATGGATTCTTCACAGGGCTGTTCAGGTCACGCCTCAGGATCCGCAGATCCATTCCCTGTCATGGGAGCGGGGCAGGCATTTCAGCCGGGACGGATTCTGCTGAGGGAAAGCGGCAGCTCAAGCGCGTGCGTGGTCAGAAGTGCCTCATCCCGCAGAATCCCGTCCGGCGTTCCATCCGCGATGATCTGTCCCCGGTCCATCAGCAGAACACGGTTGCAGGTATCCCAGATAAAGTCAAGATCGTGGGACGCTATCACCTTCAGGTGGTCAAATTCATTCAGGATGTGAATCAGGTTTCTCCGGTTTCCCGGATCCAGCGCGACCGAAGGCTCGTCGAGCAGAAGAATGTCCGGAGTCATGGAAAGGATCGTCGCGATGGAGGCAAGCTTTTTCTCCCCGCCCGACAGACGGCAGACCGCCTTGTCCGCGAGATGCGGAATATGGACAAGTTCCAGGGCACGCTGTACCCGCCGGTTCACCTCATCCTCCGGCAGGCCGTAATTGCGCGGCGCAAATGCCACATCCTCCCGGACCGTTGTCATAAAGAGCTGTGTGTCCGAGTCCTGGAAGACATACCCGATCTTTTCCCGGACCTTGGCAAGCGTCTTTTTCTCTACCGGGATTTCCTCAACCCGTATGCTGCCGGTCCCGGCCAGCTCGAGCCCGACCAGAAGCTTCAGAAAGGTGGACTTTCCGGCGCCATTTGCCCCGATCAGTCCCACGGCATCCTTTTCATGGAAGGAGACGGACAGATCCTTCAGGATCGGGATTCCTTCCTCATATCCGAAAGAAAGGCCTGCGATATCGATGTGAATATGGCTCACGGGGGAACCTCCTAAGAGACAAACAGCCCGCCCACCAGCTCCAGGACCGGAAAGATCCTGAGCGCGATCAGGGCGCTGCAGCATATGGCAAAATAAAACAGGTCCGTGGCAGTCACGCTTTTTACCGTAAGGTATGGCCTGTCATCCCGGAATCCTCTCAGGCACATGCTCTGATAGAGCGCTTTCGCCCGGTCCATGCTTCGAATAAGGAGCTGCCCGATCAGGGGCCCCCACGTCTTCCTCGCGATCCCCTTCTGTCCGGGAGCCCTGAGTGCGTAAGACTGCGTCACCCTGTCCGCCTCATTCAAAAGGACGGTGACATAACGGCAGATCAGCAGGAATTCCGTCACAATGATCCCTGGAATATGCAGCATTCTGAGCGCGCCGCAGATGGATTCGATGGTGGTTGTCGCGACCAGCAGATACGAGGATAGTACGGTCAAAACCCCCTTCACCATCAGGCTGAGCATGGTAAGAGTTCCGCTTGTCACGGTGATCCCGAAGACAGTCAGCACCCTCTCCCGGTCAAAAAACGGGTTCAGAATCCCGACCAGGCATACGACCGGCAGTACTATCCTGAGCCGGTACAGCGCATCCCTGAAGGAAAGGCCGCTGATCTCAAAGAGCAGAAACGGATAGAGCGCCATGGCAAGCACGCCGGTCAGACGGATCGGGGGAAATGATACCACCAGCACGAGGTAAAGCAGGGTAACAAGGAGCTTTACAAGCGGATGAATCCGGTTCAGCCAGGTATCCTTGCGCGCAAGCTCATCAAGCTTCCCGATACTGCGCGCGGCATTTGAAATCTTACTCATCAAAACACCCCCGCTTCCCTCCCGGAATACTGTCCGGCATGGGACTGTCCGGCGCCGGGCGCAGCAAGGAACTTAAAGCGCTCCGGGCAAAAGATGGCCCGTTATCGAAGCTTCGACACAATCGCATCCAGAAACTGAGGATACTCCTCGAATGCCGGGATGTCCGGGTTGTCCTCCATGATCTTCGGCGTACTCCTGAACAGGAAGCCTGCGCGGCTTGCGCGGATCATGGCAAGATCGTTGTAGGAGTCTCCCGCGGCGATCGTGTCAAAGCCGATCGACTGAAGAGCCCTGACAGTGCTCAGCTTGGAGTTCTCGACCCGCATCCGGAAGTCCTCGATCATCCCGTCCTCTCCGACCTGAAGCGTATTGCAAAACAGCGTCGGCCGGGCAAGCTTTTCCATCAGCGGGGACGCAAACTGCGTAAAGGTATCCGAGATCAGGATGACCTGCGTGACACTGCGCAGCTGATCCAGAAATTCCTTCGCCCCCGGAAGCGGGTCAATCGTTGCGATCACCTCCTGAATTTCCTTCAGGCCCAGTCCATGCTCCCGAAGAATCTGAAGCCTCCAGTTCATCAGTTTCCGGTAATCCGGCTCGTCCCTGGTCGTCCGTTTCAGCTCGTCAATCCCGCTCGCTTTGGAAAAAGCGATCCAGATTTCGGGGACAAGAACCCCTTCCACATCAAGACATACGATATCCATATTCTGTCCTTTCTTCCTGAAAGGCCCCGTCGGGTCATAAAACCCGATGGGGCCTTTCTCCTGTTAAACCTTCTGATACTCCGTCACCAATAGATCCACAACATTATCCAGCTGTCTTACTCAATGCTCTTACTCCGGCTTCTTCGTTCCGCAGTTCATGCAGAACTTTCCCGCGTTCAGGGTTCCGCACTCCGGGCAGAACCACTCGCCGGGCTGCTTTGCGCGCGCACCGCCCGCCGCCGGAGATGCTTCAGGCTGTGCCTGCTGGTACTGTTGCTGCTGCGGCTGCTGATAAGCCTGTTGCTGCTGGAACTGCATCTGTGCCGCATTCGTTGCGCTCGCCGACTGCATGAAACCGCCGGCGGCGTTCATTCCCATTCCCATTCCCATGAAGGCCGCGCCTGCACCGGCCGGGTTTGATCCCGCGTTCTGAAGCCCCTGCGCAACCGCGCTCTGGACAAAGCCCTCGCGGATCGTCGGATCCTGCATCATCGCGCCCTGATTGCGCATATTGATCAGCTTCTGGGATTCCTCGTCATAGGAGATCGATCCGATTCCGACGGAAATGACCTCGATTCCGCGCAGATCCCTCCACGTCTCATCCAGCACATCCGCCATGTACTTCGACAGGGTCGTGCTCTTGGAAGCGACGAAGCTGATGCGTTCGCCGTCAGCGCTCATCTGGTTGATCGCAGCCTGCAGCGCTTCAAGGAATTCATTCAGATACTGCTCGTTGATATCCGGGACATCAACCTGCGTCGCGTTGCGCGGGCAGCCGTTCGCGTAGAAGAGCAGCGGGTTCGTCACCTGGACCGAATAGGTGCCAAACGCTCTCAGGAACAGCTCCGCATTGTAGAAGCTGTCAAAATAGTTGATCGCGTTGCGTGTCCCGAACTTGATCCCCTTGATCTCCTGCGTATTGATATAGAAAACCTTCTGGGACTGCGGGGAGGATCCGTTAAACTTGAACCTCTCCCAGACATCCTTCAGGCTGGCCTTGAACTGTCCCTGAAACAGAGAAGGCTGCGACGAATTGTCAACAATGAAATATCCCGGCTCTGCCGTATAGTCTATGATCTTCCCGCCGTCGGTCAGGATCATGAACTGATTATCATAGACATGAATGCAGGATCCGTTCGAGATAATATCGCTCCTGGAAAACCCGCTCTTATTCTTCATGCGGCCCTGCGTCATAAGTGTCTGCGCACCCATGTCCACCGGTTCGACGACATCCAGGAACTGGTCGCTGAGCGTACCCGTTACCGACCCGATTGCAGCTCTGATAATCCCCATAACGTACCTCCATTCACATTCTGCTTGGTTGCTGGTCATCCGTATCTGCCCGGACAATCCATGGCTTCTGTTTCCCGGTCAGTGAAGCAAAGCTTCCTACTACATGGTTTCTGTTTCCCGGTCAGTCTGCGGACATCGCCTTCCGGTCCGGCCGTCCCAGGGAATCCCATTTCAGATAGGCATCGATAAACGGATCAAGATCGCCGTCCATGACCGCCTGCACATTTCCGGTCTCCTGGCCGGTCCTCAGATCCTTCACCATGGTATAAGGCTGGAACACGTAAGAACGGATCTGGCTTCCCCAGCCGATCTCCTTCACTTCCCCGCGGATGCCCGCCGCTTTCTCCCGGTTCTCTTCCATCTTCAGCATCAGCAGCCGCGCCTTGAGCATCTGCATCGCCTTGTCCTTATTCTGGAACTGGGACCGCTCATTCTGGCAGGTCACGACAATCCCCGTCGGAAAATGCGTGATCCGGATCGCGGACGAGGTTTTGTTGATGTGCTGGCCGCCGGCGCCGCTGGACCTGTAGGTATCGATCCGGATGTCCTCATCCTTCACTTCAATATCCACATCCTCCTCAATGTCAGGCATGACATCGCAGGAGACGAACGAGGTCTGGCGCTTGCCCGCGGCATTGAACGGAGAGATCCGGACCAGTCTGTGGATCCCCATCTCGCTCTTCAGAAGGCCGTACGCGTTTTCCCCGTTTACCTGGAAGGTAATCGACTTGATGCCGGCTTCGTCGCCGTCAAGGGAATCCAGGATCTCCATGGACAGTCCCTTCTTGTCAATCCATCTGGAATACATGCGGTAAAGCATGCCGCACCAGTCGCAGGCTTCCGTCCCGCCTGCCCCGGAGTGAAGCGTCACGATCGCGTCATTCGCGTCATAAGGCCCGGACAGGAGCGTCCGGATCCGCATGGACTCAAATGTCTCCTCAAACTGCGCGATATCCGCCTCAACGTCCTCAAGAACGGACGCGTCATCGTCCTCATTTGCCATATCGATCAGCATCAGGGTCTCTTCGTAGAGATTCTCCAGCTTTGAGAAGGCCTCGATCCCGTTTCTCAGGGATCCAAGCTCCTTCTGAAGCTTCGACGCGTTCTCCGGGTTCTCCCAGAATCCCGGCTCCGCCATCGTGCGCTCCAGCTCCTCGATGCGCTTTTCCTTATTGTCAAGGTCAAGGGAGGAGCGCATCTGCTGCATCGGCTCTTCGTACGCCTTAAGCTGAGCCTTCAATTCATCTAATTCCAGCATATCCTTCCTACGTTTCTTTCTGTCACTTCGCCATATCGGTTCTCATATGGCACTGCTTGTACTTCTTTCCGCTTCCGCAGTAGCACGGATCATTCGGATAGATCTTCTTCGTCTCCCGCTTCTTCGGGGCACGCTGCTGCGACTCATCGCGGTTTGTGCCGGTCACCTTGGCGACCTCCTCGCGCTCGACCTTCTCCTGTACCTTCACATGGTACATCATCCTCAGCGTGTCTTCCTGGATGGCGCTAGTCATGGCATTGAACATGTCATAGCCTTCCATCTTGTACATGACCTTCGGATCCTTCTGGCCGTACGCGGCAAGGCCGATGCCCTGGCGCAGCTGGTCCATGTCATCGATATGGTTCATCCAGTGACGGTCCACGGACCGAAGCAGCAGGACACGCTCGATCTCACGCACATCCATGCCCGCTTCCGTCAGCTCCGCTTCCTTGCCCTCATACAAAGAGAGCGCGTCCGCAGTCAGCTTCTCCTTCAGCTTCGCGCTGTCAAGGCCCTTCGTATATTCCTCTGTAATCGGGGCGATCGGGATGATCGGGCGGATATAGTCATTCAGCTCCCGGATGTTCCATCCGTCGGAGTCATTTTCACCGGCCGCCGCCAGATCGACGTAGGAGCTGACCGTATCGCCGATCATGCCGACGATCGACTCGCGCATGTTTTCCCCGTCGAGAACCTTGCGTCTCTCTGCGTAAATGATTTCTCTCTGCTCGTTGTTGACCTGGTCGTATTCCAGCAGGTTCTTTCTGATTCCGAAGTTGTTCGACTCGATCTTCTTCTGCGCGCGCTCGATCGCGGACGAGAGCATCTTGTGCTGAATCCTCTCTCCTTCCTCCACGCCCAGCGCCTTGAAGGTAGACATCATCTTCTCCGAACCGAACAGACGCATCAGATCGTCCTCAAGGGAGATATAGAACTGGGATTCACCCGGGTCTCCCTGACGTCCGGAACGACCGCGCAGCTGGTTATCGATCCGGCGGGACTCATGGCGTTCGGTACCGATGATCTTCAGGCCGCCTGCCGCTCTCGACTCATCATCCAGCTTGATATCCGTACCACGGCCGGCCATGTTCGTCGCGATCGTTACAGCATCATGCACGCCGGCGTCCTTGACGATCTCCGCTTCCTGCTCATGGAACTTCGCCTTCAGGACGTTGTGCTTGATTCCCTCCTTGAGCAGCATCGAGGAAAGCAGCTCCGAGACCTCGATCGTGATCGTACCCACCAGAACCGGCTGATGCTTTTCGTGTGCTTCCTTCACCGCCTCGACGACCGCGCGGAACTTCTCCTTCTTCGTCATATAGACTGCGTCGTCCAGGTCTTTTCTTGCCACCGGCTTGTTCGTCGGGATCTCGATGACGTCCATGCCGTAGATATCCCGAAACTCCTGCTCTTCCGTCAGGGCGGTACCGGTCATGCCGCTCTTCTTCCTGTACTTGTTGAAGAAATTCTGGAAGGTAATCGTCGCGAGCGTCTTCGACTCCCGCTTGATCTTGACATGCTCCTTCGCTTCAATCGCCTGATGCAGGCCGTCTGAATACCGTCTGCCGGGCATGATACGGCCGGTAAACTCATCCACGATCAGGACCTCGTCATCCTTGACCACATAGTCCTGGTCCCGGTGCATCAGATTATGCGCGCGAAGGGCCAGGATAATATTATGCTGGATCTCCAGGTTATCCGGATCCGAGAGATTCCTGATCCCGAAAAACTTCTCGACCTTCTTGACGCCTTCCTCGGTCAGGTTGACGATCTTGTCTTTCTCATTGACGATGAAGTCGCCGGTCTCGACGACCTCCTCTCCCATGATCGCCGCCATCTTGGTCATCTCATGGCTTGCTTCCCCTCGGGTCAGCTGCTGGGCCAGGATGTCGCAGACCTCATAGAGCTTCGTGGACTTGCCGCTCTGGCCGGAAATGATCAGAGGGGTGCGGGCCTCGTCGATCAGGACCGAGTCAACCTCGTCGATAATACAATAGTGGAGCTCCCTCTGGACAAGCTGCTCCTTGTAGATCACCATGTTGTCCCGCAGATAGTCGAAACCGTCCTCATTGTTCGTCACATAGGTGATATCGCAGTTATAGGCAGCCCGGCGCTCATCCGGCTTCATGTCATTGAGGACCACGCCTACCGTCAGGCCAAGGAAACGGTGGATCTTGCCCATCCAGTCCGCATCACGTTTTGCCAGATAATCATTGACCGTGACGATGTGAACGCCCTTTCCCTCCAAAGCGTTGAGGTAAGCCGGAAGGGTGGAAACCAGCGTCTTTCCTTCACCGGTCTTCATCTCAGCGATACGCCCCTGATGGAGAATGATGCCGCCGATGAGCTGAACCGGATACGGCTTATAGTGTACGTTGGGATCGCCGGTCTTTTCCCGAAGCTCCGCACCTAAGGTACGGTCAGAAGCCTCCCTTACCGTGGCAAACGCGTCCACCAGAAGGTCATCCAGGGTTTCTCCCCTGGCCAGACGTTCTTTAAACTGTCTCGTCCGATCCCTGAGCTCCTCGTCGGAGAGCGCCTGCATCTCCTCGTCCAGAGCCTCGATCCGCTCCACGAGAGGCATGATACGCTTGACCTCCCTCTGGCTGTGCGTTCCGAAAATCTTATCCATTAAATTCATGTGTACCATACTCCTGTTTTTATACTGGAAGTCCAAATTATCCAAAAATGATAATATGGTACTTCTGCATATCCCTCGCGGTATGAAAACGAATTTACATTTTCATTTTTCACGCGGGTATAAATTTCATTCTATCACTTATCGAACAGGAAAACAACTTGTTTTTGAGGCCTGCCTATGCTACAATCAAAAGCGCAGCAGGAGGAATTTATACTATGAAGTTAAAAACCGCTTATCTCGGCATCTTCGCCACAGTCGCCATCATCTTAGGATACGTGGAAAGCTTCTTTCCCTTTCCCCCTCCCTACAAGCTTGGCCTGGCGAATCTCTCTGTACTTTTTATCCTGAAGAAATACTCTTTCCGCGAAGCCGCCCTGGTCTCCTTCGTCCGGATCCTCGTGATCGGTTTCCTTTTCGGAAATATGTTCGGGATCCTTTACAGCCTTGCCGGAGCTGCCTTAAGCCTTTGCGTCATGTCGCTGCTCCTTCACTTTACGGACCTGAGCCTGATCTCCGTGAGTGTGGCGGGAGGCGTCTTCCATAATCTGGGCCAGATGGCCGTAGCTGCCTTCGTCGTCCGCAGCGGAAGTGTCTTCCTCATTTTCCCCACCCTGATGATCACCGGAATCCTCGCCGGTATCCTGATCGGCTGGCTCACGCAGGAGGTTTCCGCCCGCGTACATTTTTAGAAACGCCGTCGCCGACAGTCGAAATATTACATTATGCAGCCCCTGCCAACAGGGTAGAGGAAGGTGCAGCCGCACCCCCTGCCATAATAAAGCCGGAGGAGCATTCCGCTCCTCCGGCTTTTTATTGCTTTATCATCATCGCCAGAGCCGTCTTATGAAAATACGACCCATCAAAAATACGACTTTCGATGCCAGGCGCCTTGCAGGGAGGACGGAAAGTCGACCTGGAAGCCTCCGTCTGCCCTCTTTACGCCCCTATAAGGATCACACATCCGGCTCAATCAGCCCGTAGGTATTCCCTTTGCGCTTGTACACCACATTTACCTGATCCGTCTCCGCATTGCAGAACACATAGAAGCTGTGTCCCAGAAGCTCCATCTGCACGCAGGCGTCCTCAGGGTACATCGGCTTGATATCAAACTTCTTGGAGCGGATGATGTTGATGTTGGACTCTTC
>CACXFW010000181.1 GCA_902767065.1 uncultured Lachnospiraceae bacterium
AGAGCATTTCCAACTTCAGCAAGGTGTTTCGCAATGTCATGAACTGTTCCCCGATGCAGTACCGCAAGAAGCATGTGAATCCGGGGGAGGATGATACGGCACAGTAAGGCAGCCGGGTGGTTCACTGACAGTGGAAAATCGATTATAATTGTAAGTGGACGTGCGTTTAAGGATCTTTGGCGCGGATCAGGTCCGGCTGTCTGTCAGGTATTGTGTGGAGACGCCACGAATCCGGCCTCAGGAGGGTTCCCGGGATGAAAATAAGAAAGAGAAATCTGAAGCTGGCTGTGATTGTGCTCCTGGCGATCTACTGCCTTGCGCTGTTTTTCGTACTGAGAACCTTCAGGATTTCCCGTGCGGGCAGGCTGCTGGATATCCGTCTGGATGAGGTGGACCAGACAAAGCGCCAGGTGCTGGAGAACGCTTTGCAGGATCAGGAAAACTACCGGGAAATGGTATCGCGGATGGCTTCCCTGACGATTTTTTTCCTTCAGCATGACGGTGAGGAGAAGGTAACGCCGGGGACGCTGCAGAAACTGAAAGAGGCTTTTGCGGCGGAGGATGTATTCCAGATTGACCTGCAGGGAAATGTGCTGCAGGCGACCTCGTCTGACTATACGGAAGACTTTACGGAGGATTCTTTCGCCATCCTGAGAGAGGTATCGGAAGGGAAACCTGTTTCCGACCAGATCTGGTGGGATCCGGAAGCGCAGATCAAAAATGAGGATGAGACGGCGAAGGCTAAGGCTAAGGAGCAGAGCACCCTCGATCTGTCCGGATATCTGTGCTACCAGTCTGCGAAGGACGGGGAGGGGGGCGCGATCGTTCTCAAGAAAAACTGGAGAAACCTTCGTGACTATGAGAAGGAATCCTCCTCCTGGGAGGCGGTGCTCTCGAGAGAGAATCTTGGCGGAAACGGACTGTTTATCGCTGTCGCGGAGGACGGGACATGTATCTATGATCCGCTTGAAGAAAACCGGAATGCGGCACAATCCGCCGGGGATGGCAGTGAGAAGGGAGGCTCTTTCGGGGGAATGTCCGGGAGCGGGCAAGGTGCGGAAGATATGGAAGGCGGAGTGAGAGAAAGCGGCACAGACGCCGGAAAGTCCGCCTCAGAGCCGTCCGGAAAGAATCAGAAAGAAGACTGGTCTGCAGAATACGTGGCGGACCATAATGGGCTGCAGTACGGAAGGGTTCCTCTCGAAGATAACGCACATGGGATGTACACCCTGGATGGGCAGAAGTACATCTGCGCAGTCCGCAAGTCCCAAAATGACGGCGTCTTCCTGATTGCCGCGGTTCCATACAATCGTTCCGCCATCCGATTCAGGCTGATGATCCTTCTGCCTGTCATCCTGATCCTTACCCTGACAACGCTGCGGTATGCGATGGCGCTGATCGACCATGAGAATGAGGATGGAGTCTGGAAGAGCCGGGAATCCAGGTTCTACCGGAGACTGTTGTATATGCTGCTTCTGAACCTGGCGGTTTCAGCAGTCATCTGCGTCTATACAGAGCAGTTATACTTCTACGCGGCGCAGGCCAGGTCCAATGAAGCGGAAATCAAGGTGATTTCGTCCGTTCTTGATGATATTGACAAGACACAGGAAAACGGACGGAAGATGTACCAGGCATATATCAGAACCCTGACCGACACGGCGGCTGCGCTGATTGCTGAGAATCCGGAGATTGCCAATACGCGGGAGTTAAGGGAGCTTGCGTCTTTCCTTGGGGTGGAGCATATCCTGGTATACAACCGGTCCGGGAAAGTCACGGCTTCTGACCGCAATTACAGCGGACTGAGGATCTCGAAGGATCCGGAGGATCTGTCCAGCGAATTCCAGTGGCTTCTCTATGGAGAACCGCTGGTGGTACAGGATGACGTGAATACAGATTTCCTGAATGAACCTCTGATCTACGCCGGGTCTGTCATCCAGGACGGAGCGTATGGTTATAATGGGTTCGTACAGATTGCATACAGATCTGACCTGAGGGACCGCCTGGTACATTCCATGGAGGTCAGGGAACTCGTATCGACCTTCCGGGGAGATAATGAATCCTTCGCCTTTGCGGTCGGGAAGGAGAATGGAAGGATCTACGCAGAGGACGACCGTTATCATATGGACAGCGCGGAAAAAGCCGGACTGACGGAGCGGGAACTGTGTGATGGATTTGCCGGATTCTTCTATCTGGAAGGAAGAAGATTCTTTGGGACCTGCGAGGAAGGGAAACTTCTGTATGTTTTTATCGCCTGTGATGTCTCCTCGGTCCTTGTGAACAGAATAGGCAACGCGATTCCGGCTTTCCTGTGTACGGCTGCCATGCTGGTGGCTGTGTTTACGCTGTTCCTTGTTTACGGAAGGAAGACGGAGGGGCAGTTAAGGTACTATTATTCCGGATCGGGGATTACATGGAGCGTGTATCTTATCAGGTGCGTTTTCCTCTTTTCTGCGGCAGTTACAGCTGCGATGATTCTGAAAGCATACCTGTTCCCGGATGGATCCCTCTGGTACTACGTTGTCATTTTCCCGTGGCCAAAGGGGATGGATATTCTCTCCTTTACCATGGGGATGAGTGAGGTATTCTGTGCCTTCTTCTTTGTAAAATGTATACTGGGAATTCTGAACTGGCTCGAGAATGTGCTTCCCTTCCTGCAGCAGACCATGATCCGCATGCTGAGGAGCTTTCTGAGATATCTCTTTCTGTTGGGGAGTATCTTCCTGATTGCGGATCGTATGGGGGCATCCGCAAGGTCTTTGCTTGCTTCCGCCGGGATCCTGACTCTGGTGATCAGCCTGGCAGCCCAGAGCATCATAGCTGATATTTTCGCCGGACTGTCGATTATCTTTGAAAGAACCTTCAAGGTAGGGGACGTCATCAAGGTGAATACTTCCAGGGGCAAGGTGATCGAGATCGGAATCCGCAATACCAGGATGATTGATCTGGAGGACAACAATATCAAGATCGTCAACAACAGCTCGATCAAGGCGATCACAAACTATTCAGAGATTCCGGTTTTCTGCAATGTGGAAGTATCCGTTACCTATGAAGATGACCTGAGCAGGACGGAGGCTTTGCTGGATGCGGAGCTTCCCCGCATAAAGAGACAGATTGCCGGGATAAACGGCGAGATTCACTATAACGGAGCGGAACGGTTTACGGGGAAAAACGCGGTTCTGAGGTTCCAGGCTGTCTGCGACGCGCAGGAATATGAAAGCGTACGCCGCTGTCTGGAGAGGAGTCTGATTGTACTGCTGCGGAGCAACGGAATACAGACCGATGTCCATACGTCAAAATGATGTAACGCTACAGGTCACGCCCGGCCAGCCCGGGCGGATTTGCATCCTTTGAGAAAATGTGATTATATGGTAACTATTCAGCACCCCCCACTTACTCGGAGCGCTTCGCGCTTTTCTTTGTGGGCGGTCAGAAGCCCTGATGCCGGGACGCTCTTTTTTGCGGTCAGAAGGATCTCCTGGTCCCGTCATCAACCGGCTATGACGGCTGAGGCTTCAGAAACTGTACAGATCCTGAGGAAGAGGCGGCCGTGTGCGTCAGGAAAAGGCGGTCTGGCGGCATGCGCCCGGGGTCTCAGTGGGACATCGGGCAGTAGCCAGATACCGTTCGAAAGTACGGGTCTTGAGGGACGAAGCAGTTTCGATTACGGGACCTGAATCCGAACGGATAATGTCAGAAATAAACTATGGTTTATAGAGGAG
>CACXFW010000182.1 GCA_902767065.1 uncultured Lachnospiraceae bacterium
GTAGCGCTGAGCTTTGCGAAGCGCGTGTTTTGCGAATGAGGGTAGAGGGGTTGGATCACGATAGTGATCCAACCGCACAGGTGGAAGCATTTCCGCCCGCCAGTAAAGATCTGTACAGAAGGATCCTGTGCATTCTGCCTGTCTTTTCTCCCGGGAGTGCCCGGTGAATCATCCTTACACAGGAAGCATTCAGGAATTGACCATCGAGTCAACCATCGCGCTGATCTTCTTTCCGAATTCCTCATCCCTTTGCTGCGCATCCTCGAGAGAGGTTCCGACGATCCCATAATAGAACTTGATCTTCGGTTCCGTACCGGACGGGCGTACGCACATCCATGCATCTCCTTCCAGCTCGTAATACAGGACATTTGACTTCGGAAGGCCGGTATCCGTCTCCTCTCCGGTCATCAGGTCCTTGATTGTGTCAGCGGCATAGTCGCGGATCTTCAGGACCTTGCATCCGGCAATCTCGGACGGTTCCATCTTCCGGAGCGTTTCCATGATCTGGCGGATCTTCTCAAGTCCCGAAATCCCCTTCAGGCCGACCGCCATGACATTATCCCTGTAGTATCCGCAGCGCTCATACAGATCCAGCATGGCATCCCACAGGGTCATATTCTTCGTGCGGTAATAAGCAGCCGCCTCGCACAGTGCCATCACCGCGACGATGGCATCCTTGTCGCGTGCGTGGGTTCCGATCAGGCATCCGTAGCTCTCCTCAAATCCGAACAGATAGGAGCCCTTCCCTTCCGTCTCCATCTTCAGGATCTGGCGTCCGATCCACTTGAATCCGGTCAGGCATTCATATTCCGCAACCCCATAGTACTTACAGATCGCGTCAGCCAGATTGGTGGTAACGATCGTCTTGATCAGCATGCCGTCCTTCGGAAGGCCCTTCAGCGCCTTCCTCTGGCCGATCTCATAATCCGCCAGAAGACTTCCGGACATGTTTCCTGTCAGGGTATGGTAAACGCCATCCTTGTCCTTCACTCTCACGCCGAGACGATCCGCGTCCGGATCGGTCGCAAGCACGAGGTCCGCGCCGGTCTCCTCAGCAAGCTTCAGTCCGAGTTCAAACGCCTCATCCGCCTCCGGGTTCGGATAGGAAACCGTCGGGAATTCCCCGTCCGGCTTTTCCTGCTGCGGCACCACCAGGACATTTTCGAAGCCCAGTTCCTTCAGCACCCTGGTTGCCGGGACCAGTCCCGTTCCATGAAGCGGCGTGTAGACAATCTTCAGGTTGGCTGCCTGCGCACGGATCGCTTCCGGATGAAGGACATTTTTCTTCAGCTCCGCAAGATAGTCGGTATCGACTTCCCTGTCGCCCACCAGGACATACAGCCCCTTTTCGACCGCTTCCTGAAGATCCATCGTCTTGCAGGCGGAATAGTCGGTGATCGCCTTGACCTCATCCATAATGCCGCTGTCATGAGGCGGCGTGATCTGCGCGCCATCCTCCCAGTATACCTTGTAGCCGTTGTATTCCGGCGGATTGTGGCTGGCGGTGATGTTGATTCCCGCAATGCAGCCGAGATGGCGGACCGCGTAGGAAAGCTCCGGCGTCGGGCGCAGGGCGTCAAAAACGTACGCCTTGATTCCATTTGCGGCCAGCGTCAGAGCGGCGCAGTCCGTAAACTCCTGATACATGCGGCGTGAGTCATGGGCAATCACAACGCCCTTCTCCTTTCCGCCTGCCCTGAGAATATAGTTGGCCAGACCCTGCGTCGCCTTGCGCACCACATAGATATTCATCCGGTTCGTTCCGGCCCCGATCACGCCGCGAAGGCCCGCCGTTCCGAACTCAAGATCCATATAGAACCGTTCCCTGATCTCCTCTTCGTTCCCCTCAAGCGCACGAAGCTCCGCTTTGGTCTCCTCATCAAAGTAAGGATCCTCCAGCCACTTTTGATACCGTTCCCTGTACTCTTCCATAACTCCTCCTCAATAAACCATAGTCTATTCCTGACAATATCCGTTCGGATGCCGGTCCCGTAATCGGAACTGCTTCGTCCTTCCGGCATCTGGAGCGTCAAAGCTGTGTATCCCCATACACCTTCCGGATCTGTGTATATCCCTCCTGCTCAAGCGTCTCCACCTGGAACTTCGCGTTTTTCTTCAGAGGCTGGACCACGACCGGAATTCCCTCTGCGCGTTCCTTCGCCGCAAGAGAAAAGACCTCCGTAATCCGGGATGAGGCGCTTTTCAGATCCACCAGATACGCCTTCCTGGGTGTCGTGAAGCTCTCCTCCCATCCAAGATCACGCAGAATCGTGACAATGCGCTCAAATCCGATGGAAAATCCGCACGCCGGCGCGTCCTGTCCGCAGAAACGCCCGACCATCCTGTCGTACCTTCCGCCTCCCGCAATCGAGAAGGAATAATTGTCAATGGAGATCTCAAAGATCGTACCGGTATAATATCCCATTCCGCGCACGAGCGTAGGATCAAACTTCAGCGTGATATCCTCGCTGATCATCGCACGGGCTGTAGAAAGGATCATCCCGATGCTCTGCTCCACACCGTCTTCGATCTGATCCGCGCAGGTCCTTTGGATGAACGCGGAGGGATCCTGCGTCTGATCCTTCGCGAATTCCCTGAAGAATCCGATGTACCTGTCCACGTGATCAGGACAAAAACCGCTCCCTGTCAGCTCCTGCCTGACTCCGTCAAGGCCGATCTTATCCATCTTATCAAGGATGATGAAGACTTCGTCAGATTCCTCCTCCGCGAACCCCGCGCTCTTAGCCATCGCGCGCAGGATCCGCCTGTCCCCGACATGAACCGTGAAGCCGGATACGCCAACCTCGGCAAAGATCCGGTGCAGCGCGTCGCAGGTTGCCGCGATCAGCTCAATCTCCGCCATTGCGGAAGCATCCCCGATAATGTCGATATCACACTGGGTAAACTGGCGGAACCTGCCCTTCTGCGGATTGTCCGCGCGGAAAACATTGCCAATCTGCAGCGCCTTAAACGGAGACGGCAGCTCATTCTTATGGTTGGCGTAGTATCTGCACAAAGGAACCGTCAGGTCATACCGAAGCGCGCTGTCGGCAAGCTGTGTCCCGGCCGCCTCCGCGCTGATCCCCTCCTCCTTCCGGATCCTCTCAAGGCACTTCTCCAGCTCGCGCCCCCGCTTCTCCACCTTGAAGATCAGCTTCTCATTCTCGCCGCCGTTCTTCCCGGTCAGATTCTCGATATGCTCCATGACCGGCGTCTCGATCTGTGAAAAACCATATCTTCCATAGGTCTGTCGGATCACTCCCAGCACATGCTCGCGCAATGCCATATCCCGGGGCAGGAAATCCTGCATGCCCTTTACCGGTGTCTGAATCAGTTTCATATTCATCTGCCTTTCATTTATGACGTTCTGATGATGACAGGGGAGATGGCCCCTTTCCCTAGAGTATATCCGCAAATGCTTGTACTGACAAGCCATACCCTGCTCATGGAAAGTTACTATTCACAGCCTGTCTGCCTATGAAGATGGATGCGTCATGCTTGCATGTAAGCAGCCATCTTCA
>CACXFW010000183.1 GCA_902767065.1 uncultured Lachnospiraceae bacterium
TCCGGAAGAACGCCTGCGGCAACCTCATCCACACCGGCCTGCGATCCGACCGCCCTGGCGGTACGTTCATTGTCCCCGGTCAGCATGACTACATGGATACCGAGCTCCTTCAGCTCCCGGATCGCCCTCGGGCTGTCTTCCTTCATGGTATCGGCGACTGCTATCATGCCGATGATATCCTCTCCCAGGGCAAAGAGCAAGGGGGTCTTTCCTTCTTCTGCGAGAAGCTCTGCTTTGCGCCTTGCCGAATCGCTGACCGTCAGCTTCTCTGAAATATACTTCAGGCTGCCTCCCGTCAGAATGCCTTCTTCCAGTTCCGCCCTCACGCCGCTGCCGGGAAGCGCCTCGAACCCGCTCACCTTTTCCAGGGTCAGTCCCCTGCTTTCCGCCTCCCTCACTACAGCCCCGGCGAGCGGGTGCTCACTCATCTTTTCCACGCTCGCGCTCATCATCAGAAGCCGCGTTTCATCCACGCCATCTTCCGGAATCAGATCTGTCACCTTCATCTCGCCGCTGGTAATGGTTCCTGTCTTATCCAGCGCTATGACCTGTGTCCGTCCGGTCATCTCCAGGGCGGAAGCGGTCTTAAACAGGATACCGTTCTTCGCGCCGATTCCGTTTCCCACCATGATCGCAACCGGCGTCGCAAGCCCCAGTGCGCACGGACAGCTGATCACAAGAACAGAAATCGCGCGGGCAAGAGAGAACGCGGTATCTTTGGATACAAGCATCCATACGATGAAGGTAACCGCGGCGACCGTCATCACCGCCGGCACGAAGACCGCGCTTACCCGGTCCGCCGCCTTCGCGACAGGCGCTTTGGTCGAAGCAGCATCCGATACCATCTTTATGATCTGGCTGAGCGTCGTATCCGATCCGACCCTCGCTGCCCGGCACCTGAGATGCCCTGACTGGTTGATCGTAGCGGCGCTCACAGTGCTCCCCGGTTCCTTATCCACCGGAACCGATTCGCCCGTCAGGGCAGATTCATTTACCGCTGACATGCCGTCGACAACCACCCCGTCAACCGGGATACTGTCCCCGGGCCTCACGACGAAAAGATCCCCGACCTTCACCTCTTCGACAGGAACGGTGACCTCCTCTCCCCCGCGCTCTACCACAGCGGTCTTCGGGGAGAGCTTCAGCAGGCTTTTCAGCGCGTCGGTCGTACGGCCTTTGCTCATCGATTCCAGCATCTTCCCGACGGTAATCAATGTGACGATCATGGCTGCAGATTCAAAATAGAGATCATGAAGATACGCATGAATCTCATGAACCGGCCGGCCGTCTGCCGACGCCCTCGTCATCACAAACAAAACCGCCATACTCCACGCATAGCTGACTCCGCTTCCCATCGCAACCAGTGTATCCATGTTCGGGGCCCGATGAAGGACAGCGTGAAACCCGCTGACAAAAAACCTGCGGTTGATGATCATGACGGTCATCGCAAGAATCGCCTCCAGCAGCGCGATTCCTATGGGATTCCCTGTCAGAAATGCGCCGACAGGCCACCCCCACATCCCGTGTCCCATAGATACATACATCAGAGCAAGCAGAAATCCAACCGAACCGATCAGCCGCTTCTTCAGCTTCGGCGTCTCATGATCAGCCAGCGCTTCTTCCTCCATGGAGAGACTCTTCCGGCTGCTGCTTCCTTCACTGTTTCCATCAGCGCCGGTTATCTGATCCGGGCGGCGCCTGGCGCCGTATCCCGCATCCTCTACTGCCTTGATGATCGCACGCTCATCCGCCGTCCCCTCAACTCCCATGGAGTTGGTCAGGAGGCTGACCGCGCACTGCGTCACGCCCGGAACCCTTGACACAGCCTTCTCCACACGCGCCTGGCAGGCCGCGCAGCTCATCCCTGTTACCGTATACTGTTCCATCTTTCTCTCACTTCATCAGCTTCTGCAGCAGCGCGCAGAGTTCATCGACGGTTTCCTCCCTGCCATTGCGGATATCCTCCACGACGCAGGTGTGTACATGGGACGAAAGGAGCTGTCTGTTGAAACCGTTCATCGCCGCGCTCACAGCAGCTGACTGTACCAGAATCTCCGGACAATACGCTCCCTGCTCCACCATCCTTCTGATCCCGCGCACCTGGCCTTCGATCCGGCTGAGCCGGTTCACCAGACTTCTGATCTCTTCCTCCGGGCGCTCCTTATGCCGCGTCCCGCAGCAGTCCTGTGCGGTGTTCTTCCCTTCTCTTTCCATGCAGGGCTCCTTCCATGTCCTGGTCATTTTTGCAGTGAAAGACGTTGAGACGCTACACCAGGATCTGTACCGAATGTACCGAATCAACTTAATCCCATCAAGGCAAAAATCATACGATTGGCGTAACAAAATACCCTGACCGGGTATATTGATTTTCCAACACTATATACCCTGTGGGGGTATATGTCAACTGCGGAATCGTAACGAAAATATGTTACTATTCACGGCCCCTTCCGCTCAGATCCGTCAGATTAGTAACCTTATCTGACTGGATCATGAGCTTTTCCAGGGGGTGCTGTATAATAACAAAAAAAGAAGAAGCTTCCGTTATGGAAAGCTTCTTCTGAAAGATCCTTCGATGAAAGATCCTTCGCAAAACGATTATTCCTTCTTTGCATTCTTCCACATGATCATCAGAACAGATATGATTCCCATCATGAGACAGATGATCGCCCATCCCTGCATATACCGGTAGATCGGCGTAATGGCAAATGCTACGCCTGCAGCACATCCAAACAGCACCAGTGAGATGATCGAACCGGAATCATCTTCCGCTTTTCGCAGCCCGATCCGGACGATGCTGCCGGCCAGCAGCAGCGCACCTATGACAATCCCTATGATCCCGTTAAAATGTCCGCTCATCGTGAGAACATTCCACGCAGCCGTATAGCAGGAGATCAGAAGGAGATAAACTGAAACCACGATTCCAAATATTCCCGCCAAGAGCTTGATATTTCTCATCATATCATGCTTCCTCCTCTGTCTAAATGGTCGCTTTACATGTATGAACAACTGTATCTAACCAGATCATAGCACGCCGGAGCCAAAAGCACAATATGTATTCAGAAATGTTTTTTCATTCAGCAGCTGTCGCCAAGCATCTTATACAGAAGGGTATACAACGTTTTTGCCTCCTCAGGAGACAGCCTGACACAGCAGCTCATTTTTTCCGGAATCACGAGAGCCTTTTCACGAAGCCGCATCCCTTCTTCCGTCAGAGTGACAATCAGAACCCGCTCATCTTCTTTCGCGCGTTGTCTGGTCACCCATCCTTTCCCCTCCAGTTTTTTCAATAGTGGTGTCAATGTCCCGGAGTCAAGATACAAACACTCCCCCAGCTCCTTGACATTGATCTGCCCCCGTTCCCACAGGACCATCATCGTGATGTACTGTGTGTAGGTCAGATCAAGATCATCGAGAAACGGTTTGTATTTTTTAACGATTTCCCTGGAACATGCATAAAGGGGAAAACATAGCTGGTTTCCTAGTCTGAGTCCTGCGTATCTATCTTCCATCGGTTTACGACCCTTTCCCGCTTTCCGGCATCATGCCCGCACCTGTTATTCAACGTTTCTGTCCTGAATTCCGCGGCCGATCCTGTTGTGCTGCTTTCTTGTAATTATTCAGCACCCCGTGGAATTGCTCATGATCCAGTCAGATAAGCTTGCATATCTGACGGATCTGAGCGGTTCCACGGGGCGGACAAGCGGTGAAACCGCTCTGTCCGCCCACAGCGAAGAACACGAAGTGTTCTGAGCAATGGGGGTGCTGAATACTTACGCTTTCTTTATGAAGAAGCGCTGCACAGACAGGCCTGAATCCTCAAAGGCGCAATTACATTGTATGCAATCTTGTTTGATTTTACCGAAAAACACTTCGGGTGTCAACAAGAGCAAAAGCAGCCAGGGTGTGACCTGAAACGCCGTTTCACACAACAGTTCCGCTGGCATATGCCTTTACAAGATGATACATCTCAGCGTATCCGATCCCATTCATGCGGCTCAGCGTTTTAACACTGTCTGCCTCCGGATAGATCACACTGTCCCCGCCGATCCTGCAGATCTTAATCTCAGCCATTCCCCATGGCGTTTCCAGCGTTTTCTCCTGCCTTGGGAGAACCGTTCTTCCACAGGGAATCTCTCTGATTCCAATGGTAGTCGTATTCCTGAAGATCACCTCTTCAAGACGTGCCTTATCCGTTTCGCTGCAGATCACATTGAGCACATAGGATGGACGGTTTTTTTTCATATACGCAGGCACATAAAAAACATCCTTCGCACCTTCTTCCAAAAGCAGATCCATTACCGCGCCAAGTGCCTCTCCTGTACTGTCATCGATATTGGTCTCCAGTTTGATAATCTCATCCCGTCCTTCCCGGTTTTCGATCCGTGCTGCCGCTCCTGCATGTTTCCCGCTGTCTGCCGCCTCGATCAGCATGGCACGCAGTATACCGGATGTCGCGTAGTCGCGTTTTCCCGCGCCAAGTCCGTTGCGAACGATTCTGAATCTTTCCGGAAGCGTCTCACCTGCCTTAAGCGCGGCCAGAATCGCTGCTCCCGTTGGAGTAATCAGTTCTCCCTTCACGTTTTGCAGGATACCGAACGAAAGATGGTAAGAGCTCAGAATCTGCGCGGTAGCCGGAACGGGGACCGGAAGCAGTCCGTGCTGGCACATAACCGTGCCGGTTCCTTCCGAAAGATCCGTAACGATCACATCGGTTATCCCCAGATTGTCGATACAGACTGCAGCTGCCGCGATATCGATGATAGAATCCACCGCCCCGACTTCATGAAAATGAACACACTCGATCGTTTCTCCGTGTACTTTGCTTTCCGCCTCAGCCACAACACGGAAGACTTTAAGCGCAAGAGACAGCGCCCCTTCGCTCAGATCACCGGATCGGAGGATCCTCTCAATATCTGCCAGATTGCGGCCGTGATGGTGACCGTGCCCATGGTGGTCATGATCATGATCATGGCATCCGTGCTTATGTTGGTTATGATCATGGTGATCATGTCCATCATGGCCGTGATCATGGCTGCCGTGATCAAGATGGGAATGATCCTGATGATCGTTCTCATGGCAGTCACTCCCATGATGATCATGATCCGGCTCAGAAGCATCCCCCGCTGAGAACCGATCCGGGTGAAGATACGCCATATCATGATCATGATTCTCATGTTCCGAATCAAGCACAACATCAAAATCACATGCATCCAGAGCAGACCTTTTCACCCTGCTGATTGCAACCTGCGCACCTTCAAGCTGCAGGCTGTCAATCGCCCTGAGCAGCACATCCTGGTCGGCCCCAAGATCAAGAAGCGCGCCGACAGTCATGTCTCCACTGATTCCCGAAGACGCGTTCAATACAAGAATCTTCTTTTCCATCCCTCTCTCCTCTCCAGACAACGCTTCCGACGGTTATCTCAGTCCTGACAATTGTTCCTTAAGGAAACACTGATGATATCAGCATTTCACTCATAGCTGAACGCTGACCTGCACAGGTCATTCAGGCTGCACAGGTCACAGTGAGGCTTTGTTCTGGCAGTGCAGATCTGCCGTCCATGGAGCACCAGCCGATGGCAGAATACATTGCCTTCCTCCGGCGGTATGAGATTCCACAGCTGCATCTCCACCTTCTTCGGATCCTTTTCAGGAGATTTTGGGTCCTTCTCATTTTTTACCAGACCGATCCGGTTCGCAAGACGAATACAATGTGTGTCTGTGACGATCGCAGGTTTTCCAAATACATCTCCCATTACAAGGTTCGCGCTTTTCCTGCCTACTCCCGGCAGCTTCAGAAGCTCTTCAAAATCATCCGGTACCTGTCCGTCATATTGTTCCATCAGCGTCCGCATACATGCGCTGATGTCCCTCGCCTTGCTTTTTCCCAGACCGCAGGGACGTACGATTCTTTCAATCTCGTCCGGATCAGCCGCAGCCAGAGCCTCGACAGACGGAAATTTTCCGTAAAGAACAGGGACAATTTCATTCACTCTCGCGTCTGTACACTGCGCCGCAAGCCGGACACTGACAAGCAGTTTCCAGGCATCGTCATATTCCAGCGTACAGTCTGCATCCGGATAAGCTTCAGCAAGACGGTTTATTACTGCCCGTGCCAGTTCTTTCCTTTTCATATACCATATCTCCTGTCAAATCTCGATCTGGCAATTTCTTTTTCTGTCCAGGAAAACACTGATTCTGTCAGCGTTCCCCTATGAAAAAACCTTCATCCCGAAAGATGAAGGTTTTCGAGGCGCCAACCAGAATCGAACTGGTGATAGAGGTGTTGCAGACCTTTGCCTTACCGCTTGGCTATGACGCCGCATATTCTATTCATGACCCCTACGGGATTTGAACCCATGTTACCGCCGTGAAAGGGCGGTGTCTTAACCGCTTGACCAAGGGGCCCCATGGCCTCAATTCCGTTCGGAATCTTCTCCCGGCTTTCGCCGAACTCCCCGAGTAGGGCTCGAACCTACAACCCTTCGGTTAACAGCCGAATGCTCTACCATTGAGCTATCGAGGA
>CACXFW010000184.1 GCA_902767065.1 uncultured Lachnospiraceae bacterium
AAGCGGTGAAACCGCTCTGTCCGCCCACAGCGAAGAACACGAAGTGTTCTGAGCAATGGGGGTGCTGAATAGTTACCAGTAATAAACGATCGCTTATTTATAGAGGAGAAAACATCAAAATGGATTATGCAAAAGAATCACTGCGTCTGCACGGAGAGTGGAAAGGAAAGATCGAGGTCATATCGACAGTTCCCGTTGCGACGAAGGATGACCTGTCTTTGGCGTATACGCCGGGGGTAGCGCAGCCCTGCCTTGAGATCCAGAAGGACCCGCTGAAGTCCTATGAACTGACCAGGCGCCACAATATGTGCGCGGTCATCACGGACGGGTCGGCTGTCCTGGGCCTTGGCGACATCGGACCGGAAGCGGGCATGCCCGTCATGGAAGGGAAATGCGTACTCTTCAAGTCCTTCGGCGACGTGGATGCATTTCCGCTGTGCGTAAAGACAAAAGACGTAGATGAATTCGTCGAGACGGTATACAATATTTCCGGATCCTTCGGAGGCATTAACCTGGAAGACATCGCCGCCCCGCGCTGCTTCGAGATCGAGCGGAAGCTGAAGGAAAAGTGCGATATCCCGATCTTCCACGATGACCAGCACGGAACCGCCGTCATTACCCTGGCAGGCCTTCTGAACGCGCTGAAGGTCGTGGGCAAGAAGAAAGAGGAGGTCAGGATCGTCACCTCCGGCGCAGGCGCAGCCGCAATCGCCATCGTGAAGCTTCTCCTTTCGGCGGGCTTTCGGGACATCATCATGTGCGACCGCAAGGGCGCGATCTATGAGGGCAGGGAAGGCCTGAACTGGATCAAGGAAGAGATGGCGCTGGTGACCAACAGACAGAAGAAGGCAGGCTCCATCGCGGATATGCTGGTGGGAGCGGACGTCTTCATCGGGGTATCCGCGCCGGGTACCGTGACGACCGACATGGTGAAAACGATGAACAAGGATGCCATCGTCTTTGCCTGCGCGAACCCGACTCCGGAGATCTTCCCGGATGACGCGAAGGCAGGCGGGGCAGCTGTGATCTCAACGGGACGGAGCGATTTCCCGAACCAGATCAACAACGTGCTCGCGTTTCCGGGCATCTTCCGCGGAACCTTCGATGTGCGCGCAAGCGATATCAACGAAGAAATGAAAATGGCGGCAGCCATGGCGCTCGCGGATCTGATCACGGACGAAGAACTCAACGCGGATTACATCATCCCGAAGGCATTTGACCCCAGAGTCGGTCCAGCGGTGGCGAAGGCCGTCGCCGAAGCGGCAAAAAGGTCGGGCGTGGCACGGATCTGATCATGGATCCATATTCCATACCGTACAGGGAACAGTACCTTGCAGAAAAGGGGTAGTGCTTTGACGGTACAGGGGAATAGTACCTTACAGTACAGGAAAAAGTACCTATATGCCCAGGCATCATCAGAGGCCGTGTGCGAAGCGTGAAGGGGATCTCTCAACTGAATCTGCCTGTATCAGGCAGAAAGGAATGCGGACGGTTCTGAATGAAGAAGTACATGTGAAAAAACAGGAGGAAAACGATGACACAGGAACAAGTCAAAAAGCTGCAGGAGTTCGCTCTGCAGATTCGGATTGGCACAGTAGAGTGCATTAAGTCCAGGGGCTTCGGCCACATCGGCGGGAGCCTGTCTGTAGCGGACGCTCTGGCAGTTCTTTACGGCAGTGTCATGAACGTGGATCCGAAGAATCCGAAGAAGCCGGACAGAGACAAGCTGGTGTGCTCCAAGGGACACGCGGGCCCCGCGGTCTATGCGACGCTGGCACTGAAGGGGTATTTCCCCTATGAGAAGCTGATGACGCTGAACCAGCCCGGGACGGATCTTCCTTCCCATTGCGACAGGAATAAAACGACGGGTATCGATATGACCACCGGCTCCCTGGGACAGGGAACCTCCACAGCGGTCGGAATGGCGCTGGGCGACAGGCTGCAGGGCAGGGACTGCCGTACCTTCCTGATTGTAGGTGACGGCGAGATCGACGAAGGCCAGGTCTGGGAGGCTGCCATGTTCACGGCGGCGAAGAAGCTGACCAACCTTGTATGGCTGGTAGACTGGAACAAGAAGCAGCTGGACGGCTATACGAAGGATATCCTGGATACCGGAGACCTGGAGAAGAAGTTTGCGGCGTTCGGATTTGACGCGTGCACGATTGACGGACACGACGTGGAGAAGCTGTACGAAGCGCTGACGAGGAAGGCCCAGGACAAGCCCATCGCAATCATTCTTGATACAGTCAAGGGCAAGGGCGTGAAGGCTGTCGAAGAGACGATGAAGAACCACTCCATGACGGTGGGACCGGAAGTGTTCGACGAGTGGCTGAAGGAACTCTATGACAGGCAGAAAGCCATGAACGCATAAGGAGGTGACGGTATGGAGATCGTATATAACGGAGAAAAAGACAGCAGGATGTTCAATGCCGTCATCGGCGGGACCATCGATGCGCTGATGAAGGAAGATGAAAAGGTTGTCTGGCTGGACGCGGATCTGATGGGCTGCAGCGGGACGGCGAAAGGACAGGGCGAAAGGTATATCAACTGCGGTATCGCGGAAGCCAACATGATCGGCATCGCGGCCGGACTGTGCGCTTCCGGAATGAAGCCCTATGCGCATTCCTTCGGCCCCTTTGCATCCAGACGTTCTTATGACCAGGTGTTCCTGGCGGGCGCCTATGCGAAGAACCCCATCACCGTGATCGGAACGGATCCCGGCATCACGGCCGCATTTAACGGCGGAACCCATATGCCGTTTGAGGATATGGCACTGTACCGTGCGATTCCCGAAGCGATAGTCTACGATATCACGGACGTTCCGATGCTGGTCGACGCATTGCGCAAGGCGAAGGATCTGCCGGGCGTGACCTATATCCGTGTCCCCAGAAAGGCTTCCTTCCAGGTCTACGCGGACGGCACCTCCTTTACTCCCGGAAAGGGAGCCGTGGTGCGGGAAGGGAAAGATGCCCTGATCGTTGCCAGCGGAATTATGGTCCATGAGGCGATGCAGGCTGCGAAGGCGCTGGCGGAAGACGGCATCGAGGCGGCTGTGATCGATCCTGTGACCGTGAAGCCCCTGGACGCGGAGCTGATCCGTGAATGGGCGAAGAAGACCGGCGTGGTCGTGACCGCTGAAAACCATAATAAGATCGGCGGCCTGACAAGCGCGGTCGCGGATGCCCTGATCGGGATGCCGCTGAAGTTCGGCCATGTCGCGGTGGAAGATGTCTTCGGAGAGGTCGGCCCGCAGGATTATCTGCGTGAGCGCTTTGACCTGACCTGCGACCACATCTGCCGTGTGGTAAAAGAGCTGAAGGCGTAAGGCTGCAGGAGGTATGCTTTTCGTGCGGTTTTATCCGGCAGAGAGACTTTTTTTCGCCGGATTGACGAAGCCATGGGATGATCTATGGGAATAGTTACTGTGAAATAAGCACAAAAAGCTTCCATCAATTCGTTTGTTGTGATATTATTTAAACAAGTATCATTGTGCATCATCCGGAACTGGTTCCGGATTGGTAGAACC
>CACXFW010000185.1 GCA_902767065.1 uncultured Lachnospiraceae bacterium
CTGAAAACACGGACCGGCTGTCCCGCCTGATATCAAGAAAATCCCTGAACATGGTCATGGTCAGTGTTTTACCGAACCTGCGCGGACGGGCAAAAAAACAGCTTTGTCAAACATTTGTTTCACGAATCGACGCGCAACAGGCGCCAGGTACCTTCGTCGCTGTCAGTCCCATTATAAGCCGGAACAGAAAACCGTTACAAGATCCATAATCCGGATAACGGATTCCGGACAGATCATACGCTGCAGCTCACGCCCCGGCCAGGCTCTGCTGCCATGCGCTCCTCGTGTTTGAGGCTGCCTGGGAGAAGAACCTTCTGGAAAAGCCCGGAGATGAAACGGACCTGAAAGCGGCCGAGCTTCTGGCTGCCCTGGCTGATGGAATCGCAGCCGAAGTCCCGGCAGACACAGAAGAAGAAACGGACAGGGCTAAGATCATTTTCCTGAATCCAAAAATCACCCGGGACAGGAAAAGCGACGCCCTGCAGCTGTCCTTTATGATCGGGAAATCCGGAGAGCGTTTCTATACGCTGAGAAGTCTGGATAAGCTTGTCGCGGCTGAATCCCGGAAAGGCGTATATGAATTATCCAAAAAGTCGTCGATTGATTTTTCTGCCCAGGATTTCACGGATGATTCCCGGAAATGGTTCGACTTTATCGCCACCAGGGTCAGGAACCTGGACAGCCTGAACCGCAGGCTGGAACACGTCTTCTTTTATGTCCCGCAGCTGTCTGCGGGCAGCGGCATCCCGCTGGAGGGAAACGACCTGGACCGGATCTATGACCTTCTCAAGCGGGACATCACACATTTTGAAAATATACTCTTCTCCACGATCACCGGATCGACTCCGAAGCAGGAACGGCTTCGGCTGGTCAACGACTTCAATAACGGGGACACTCCGGTCTTCCTGATCTCCCTTCGCGCCGGGGGAACAGGCCTCAACCTTGTGGGCGCGGACGTGGTCATCCATTACGACCCATGGTGGAACCTCGCCGTCCAGAATCAGGCAACCGACCGCGCGCAACGCATCGGCCAGACGCGCCAGGTGACGGTCGTGAAAATGATCGCCATGGACACCATCGAGGAGAAGATCATTCTCCTGCAGGAAGCAAAACGCGAAATGGCCGACGCCATCATGAACGGCGAAGGCACCTCGCTGGCAAGCCTGTCGAAAGAGGAGCTGCTGGAGCTGGTACAGTGATGCCTGATGCCTGCGCATGATGCACCGGCGGAGGGAACCACTGGAGCTGGTACAATGATGCCTGCCGCCCGCGCATGATGTATACACAGACACAGACCGGCGGAGGGCACCGTATAAACCAGGTTCCCTCCGCCGGTCTCACGTATCGTTACAATTCAGTGCCCCGCAGGCGCGGCGGGGGGAGTGAACTTAACCATGTATCCCCGCAGGAAAGCTTCATTGCCGGTTAACAGAAGAGTCATCGGGGCTGGCAAGAAAGCATCATTGCCGGTTGAAAGCAGAATCACCGGGACTGATTTCAGGAGACCTGTCCTCACCGGAACTCATACCACGCGATTTCTTCCAGAATACTCCGGTCCACCTCGAACGGCGCGGCCTTCAGCTTCGCGCTGTTTGAGCACATTTCCTCCACGTCTTCCTCCAGAACCTTTTTCAGTGTATCCGCATCCGCCTGCACTTTGCCGCAGGCTGAGTGAAGGACAGACTGGAAATCCCGAATCCCCGAGAAGCCGGCCAGGGAAAGCAGCTTCTCCCGCTCCTTCTGAGGCGCGGCCGAAAGATATCCCGCTGTAAAGTATGCACAAGCTTTCCCGTGTTCTACGCCCAGCTTCACCGTCACCGAATAGCTGAGCCCGTGCGGGATCGCCGTCCCTGTCTGGGCAATCGCCATTCCGGCCATCGTCGAAGCGCTCATCATATTGGCAAAGTCCGCATCCTCCGCCTTTCTCTCCCCGCGCAGAATGGGCAAAGAAGCGCTCCATAGCCTGAGCCCTTCCTCCACGCACATGAGGCTCAGACAGTCTGCTTTCCGGTTGAGTCCGGACTCAATGAGATGCGTCAGGGCGTCAAACGCCGTATTTGCAAGAACCTTCTCAGATGCAAAACGAAGGTATTTCCCGTCTACCAGAGCCAGATCAGGAAAGATCTTGTGCGGAATAGACTTCTTGATTCCTTTCTGTGTATCTGTCAGAACGCTTACCGCAGTCACCTCCGACCCCGTTCCGCAGGTTGTCGGCACACAGACAACGGGAATGTGCACGTCGTCTCCGTCCGCGCGGTAGAGATAAGACGAATCCTCTTCCGGATGGCTCATCATCAGCGCAACCGCCTTCGCCGCATCCATCGGAGAGCCTCCGCCGATTCCCACGACAAAGTCAGCTCCCTCAGCGATGCCGAAGCTGCAAGCTTCCATGACCGTCCTGACAGAGGGATTCGCCTCAATCCGGTCAAATACCACATGGGAAACGCCTTCCCGGTCCAGCGCCTTGCAGACATCCTCCAGCGAACCATTGGCGCGGGCGGAATTCCGCCCGGTTACAAGAAGCGCCTTTCTTCCAAAGGAGGCAAGCATGGAAGCATTCTTCCCAACCGCCTCCTTTTGCGTGTACACCTTTACCGGCATATAAAAAACACCCACTGAAATACCTCCTCCCTGCAGCCACTTTTGCTGCGGATGCCCGACTTACTATTACCTGCAGCACTCCCCGGCTCAGGCTCTGCGGCATAAGGAGCATGAATCCCTCTGCGGATTCGCCGCTTCTTCAGGCATAGACAATCACCGCGATCACTTCCACCGTCTCCTCAGACCTGTTCGCGATGCCGTGACCGGTCCCGGTCGGGCAGATCATCACATCGCCCGCATGGACTGTCCGGATCTCTCCATTATCATTATATTCCGCAGTCCCTTTCATCATATAGAAAAGCTCCGCGTCCTTCTCATGAACATGATAGCCGATACTGCATCCGCTCTTCAGTGTCAGCTTCGCGAAGAGACGTCCCTTATCATTCAGTTCAGAATTCCCCTGAATGAAATTCGTGATTTCAACCGTCCCGTCTCCGTCCCGCATGTGCTCGCGATACTCCATCTTACATTCTTCCGCTTTTCTGATCATCGTTTTCATCCTTTCTCCACTATAAACAACAGTTTATTCCTGACAATATCCGTTCGGATACAGGTCTCGTAATCGAAACCACTTCGTCCCTCAAGACTCGTACTTTCGAACGGTATCTGGCTCATTATGACCTAAATTTCGCATTTTGGTATGGTGTTAATCTTCTATGGTCACACCAAGCAACTTCAGAAACATGCTATCCCGTTCTATCACCTCGGTTGACCACCGGGTGGAACGGATCTGCGAGGAGACCTCCGTTCTTTCTATGGCGTCAAACCATGAAAGGAGTTCATGCAGTGATAAACCATTGAGCCATGTTAAGAGCTTCTGCTTTTTCCCTGCCATGGTTTTCTGTTTTCCGGTCTTCTTTGACTGTGCGATATCTTCCCGCAGTTTACGCTTTATCATGGCTATGTCACTCCAGAGTTTTTCTTCATAGCAAAGGGCAACAAACTGGATCATAACCTTACCCATATAGTTTTCGCCGTACCACGAGCGGACATGATTTCCATCAAGAGTATTCTTCTCTGCCCTGAAGTGATCCTCTATATGCTCGCGGCGAATGTACTCCTCGAACGTTAACACTGTGTCAGAAAGAAAGGAGGCTTCACCATAAGACAGAAGCGCAAATATGCCGAAGTCCTCTTTTGCTTTCGCAATTGCTTCGTCATTGTATGTGACCCGAACGAAACCATATAAATCTCTCAGTTCCAGGAACTCATCGGCAGTCTTCTTTGCTGCGGGAGTCAGGGACTCCAGAGGATACCCTGATTCCAGCTGGTCTTTCAGCTTTCTAAGGCCAGCGTTGAATTCCGCGATCAGTTCAGAGCGCTTATACGTATCAAGGTAAAAGTGCAGGTAGCAGATCCGCCTGACTCCGTC
>CACXFW010000186.1 GCA_902767065.1 uncultured Lachnospiraceae bacterium
GCTTGTCCGCCCACAGGAACCGCTCAGATCCGTCAGATAAGCAAGCTTATCTGACTGGATCATGAGCAATTCCAGGAGGTGCTGAATCATTACAATCAATCTATGATTAAATTACAGCGCTCCCTGCTCCGCGAGGCAGAAGCCGCCAGCCCTCAGGGCCTCTTCCGCTTTTTTCACCTCTTCCACACGCAGAATCATATAGGCATTGCCAGTCTGCTTCCCGGCAAGCGTAGAATACATATACTCCAGGTTGACCTTCGCGGCGGTCAGCGCGGTCAGAACCTTGTTCAGTCCGCCCACCACATCCGGGATCATAACCGCCACGACCGGGGTCATGCTTGAGACATAGTCATGATCCTTCAGGACAGTTGCTGTCTCATACACGTCATCCACAATGATGCGGACAATCCCGAAGTCCTTGGTCTCGGCCAGGGACAGGGCGCGGAGCGTGATCCCCGCATCCGCAAGCACCTTCGTCATCGCATCCAGCTGGCCAGGCTTATTCTCCAGAAAAACAGATATCTGTTTGATCGCCATGGAATCTCCTCCTCTATAAACCATAGTTTATTCCTGACAATATCCGTTCGGATGCCGATACCGTAGTCGAAACTACTTCGTCCTTCGGACTCGTACTTTCGAACGGTATCTGGCTCCTCTATAAACAACAGGTTATTTCTGACAATATCCGTTCGGATGTTACTATTCACCTGCAATCAGATCTTCCGGTTGTCAATGACACGGACCGCCTTGCCTTCCGACCGGGTGATGGACTTCGGCACCACAAGGGTCACCTTTGCCTTGATCCCCAGCATGGACTTCAGGCCGTCAGCCAGATCCCTCTGCCGCTTGTTGATCTCTCCGAGATTATCCGTGAACATCTCCGGCGTCATCTCGACATGGACATCCAGCGTATCCGTATTGTTGACCCGTCCGACGATGATCTGGTAGTTCGCCGCGTAGCCCTGGTTCAGGAGAACCGTCTCAATCTGGGACGGGAACACGTTGACGCCGCGGATGATCAGCATATCGTCGGAGCGTCCCTTCGGCTTCTTCATCTTGATGAGCGTGCGGCCGCAGGAGCATTTTTCCCTGGACAGGCAGCAGATGTCACGGGTCCTGTAACGGATCATCGGAAACGCTTCCTTGTCCAATGCCGTGAAGACAAGTTCGCCCTCGCTTCCCAGAGGAAGAACCTCCTCCGTATCCGGATCGATAATCTCCGGAAGGAAATGATCCTCATTGACATGCATCCCGCTCTGCTCGGAGCATTCAAAGGACACGCCGGGCCCGGACAGCTCCGTCAGGCCATAGATGTCATAGGCCTTGATGCCAAGGTTGTTCTGGATGTCCTGACGCATCTCCTCCGACCAGGCCTCAGCGCCGAAGATTCCCGCCTTGAGAGGGATATCGTCCGGCCCCAGCCCCATCTCTTTCATGCGCTCCGCAAGGTATGCCGCGTAAGAGGGCGTGCAGCAGAGAATGGTGGCCTTCAGGTCATTGATGAACATGATCTGGCGGTCCGTGTTGCCGGATGAGGTCGGGATCGTGAGGCATCCGACCTTGTGGGAGCCGCCGTTGAGCCCGGGGCCTCCGGTAAAAAGACCATATCCGTAGGATACCTGGCAGACGTCCTCATCCGTACCGCCCGCGGCAGTGATTGCCCTTGCGCAGCAGTCCTCCCAGAGATCAATATCATGCTGTGTGTAGAAAGCGACAACCCGCTTGCCGGTGGTTCCGGAGGTCGACTGGATCCGGACACATTCCTTCAGCGGCTTGCCCAGCAGGCCGTAAGGGTACGCTTCCCTGAGGTCTGCCTTGGACAGAAACGGAAGCTTCCCGATGTCATCAATCGAATGAATATCGTCCGGCGTTATGCCCTTCGCCTCCATTTTCTTCCTGTAATAGGGCACATGATCCCATACATGCTTCACCTGCTTCAGAAGCTTTTCATTCTGAATCTCACGCATTTTCTCCGGTGAGGCGCATTCGACGTCCTGTTGATAATATCTCTCCATTGTGTTTCCTTTCCTGGATCCTGCAGGCATGATGGCCTGCAGCTCCTGCATGGTGCTGCTTGATTGTTACTATTCACGGCCCAGCGCAAATGCCTTCCGGTTCATCTCAAGAAATTTCGGAGGAACACAGTCTTCTATCGCCTTCTGCCAGACTTCCTCCGGAAAATCAAAATAATGCGAAAGCCTTCCGAGAAGTACCAGGTTGACCGCCTTGACGGAGCCGGCCTCATTCGCCAGCGCCACACAGTCCATCGCGTCAACCTTCACGCCCGCCTGCATCATCTTCTCAACCAGGTTCTCCGGGTACGCCATCGCCCCCGTCACCACCGGCATCGGATCGATCTGCTGGGTATTGGTGACAATCTGTCCGCCCTTCTTCAGGTATGGCAGCCACCTTGCGCTTTCCAGAAGCTCGAACGATACGATAAAGTCCGCCTGTCCCTCATCGATGACCGGAGACGCGACCTCACTGCCATAGCGTACGTATGTCACGACGCTTCCGCCTCGTTGCGACATGCCATGCACCTCGCTGACCTTGACGTCATACCCCTGTGTCAGGAAAAGATGCCCGAGGAGCTTGCTCGCAAGCAGGGATCCCTGTCCGCCGACTCCGACAATCATGATATTTTTCGTCTCCATCACTAATCCTCCTTTCCCTCGGCCGAAAACGCGTCGAACCTGCACATCTGCGTGCAGACGCCGCACCCGATGCACAGCGTCTTATCAATCACTGCCTTCCGGTTCCGGATGGAAATGGCAGGACATCCGATCTTCATGCAGGAGGTGCATCCTCTGCATTTCTCCGGATCGATCCTGAGGGGTGCCTTCTTCTTCACATATTTCAAAAGCGCGCAGGGGCGTCTGGAAATGATCACGGACGGCTCACCGGCCATAAGCTCTGCGCGGATCGTCTCCTCACACGAGGCAAGGTCATAAGGATCCACTACCTTAACCCTCTGAAAGCCCATCGCCCGGCACAAAGCCTCCAGATCGATCTTTCCCGCAGGCTCTCCCCTGAGGTTCAGTCCGGTCGTCGGATTCTGCTGATGGCCCGTCATGCCCGTGATGGAATTATCCAGAATAATCACTGTGGAGCTGCTCTGGTTGTAGGCGATGTTGGCAAGCCCGGTCATGCCGGAATGCATGAAAGTCGAATCGCCGATGACGCAGACTGTATTCTTCTGTGCCTCGGGTCCTCCCATCTGATTGAAGCCATGAATCGAGGATACGGAAGCGCCCATGCACAGGGTCATTTCCATGGAAGCGAGAGGGGGAACCGCGCCAAGCGTATAGCAGCCGATGTCTCCAAGAACCGTGCATCCGATCTTGTTCAGGGTATAGAACAGCCCTCTGTGAGGACATCCCGGGCACATCACCGGCGGACGAAGAGGCAGTGACTCAGACAGAACAATCCCCTCAGAAGCCTCTCTTCCGAGAGCCTTCGCTATCAGGTTCTGGGAGAACTCTCCGCAGATCGGAAGAATGTCCTTTCCCGAGACCTTAAGGCCCAGGGCTTTGCAGTGATTCTCCATGACCGGGTCAAGCTCCTCCACGACCACGAGGCGGTCAACCTTCTTCGCAAAGTCCAGGATCAGCTGATCCGGAAGGGGATTGGCCATCCCGATCTTCAGGATGGAAGCGGAAGTTCCGAACACCTCCTTCACATACTGATAAGAGGTAGAGGACGTGATGATGCCAAGATCAGGACTCCCCATCTCA
>CACXFW010000187.1 GCA_902767065.1 uncultured Lachnospiraceae bacterium
ATCCGAACGGATATTGTCAGGAATAAACGGTTGTTTATAGAGGAGAGAGGGAGCACAGACATGGGACAGATTAAGGTTACGAAGGCGCCGATCGAGGGTCTCTTCGTGATTGAACCGGCGGTATACGGTGACAGCCGCGGGTATTTTATGGAGACCTACAATCAGAATGACATGCATACGGCGGGACTTGATATGGTGTTCGTACAGGACAATCAGTCCCGGTCCACGAAGGGGGTTCTGAGAGGCCTTCATTTTCAGAAGCAGCATCCCCAGGGGAAGCTGGTGCGGGTGATCCGTGGGCGCGTCTTTGACGTCGCGGTGGATCTTCGCTCCGGGAGCGGTACGTTTGGAAAGTGGTTTGGCGTGGAACTGACAGAGGATAATTATAAGCAGTTCTATATCTCGCCGGGCTTTGCCCATGGCTTCCTGGTATTGTCTGACGTTGCGGAATTCTGTTATAAATGCACGGATTTTTATCATCCGGAGGATGAGGGCGGCCTTGCGTGGAATGATCCCGGGATCGGCATTACGTGGCCGGAACTGGAAGGAACCTATCAGGGAAATGCCTCGGCAGGGGATTACCATCTGTCAGACGGCACCTTGCTGAATCTGTCCGCGAAGGACACCGGATGGGATGTGCTGGCGCAGACATTTCATTTCTGACTCTGTAAGGTTTTTCACCGGGCGCTGTCGGGAGAAAAGACTGGCAAAATGCACAGGGTATTTTTGTATGGATCCAAAGCTTCGACGCAAAGGAAAAGACGATGATAAAACAGCCTGAATACAGGAAACAGATTGATGACTGGGTGGATCAGCACAGGGAGCAGATGCTGGAGGACCTGAAGATGCTTGTCAGGATTCCGTCTGTGAGAGAGGAGCCGGAGGATGGCATGCCGTATGGACCGATGGCCGCGAAGGCAGTCGCCGCGATGCAGGCTCTGATGGAGCAGTATGGTCTTCGGACCCGGAATTATGAGAACTATTGCGTGGCGGGAGATCTGGATGGCAAGGGGGAGAAGACTCTCGATATCCTGTCCCATCTGGATGTGGTGCCGGTATCGGAGGACTGGAAGAAGACGCAGCCTTTCGAGCCGCTGATAGAAGGAGACCGGATCTACGGGCGCGGAACCAGTGACGACAAAGGCCCATCCATTGCAGCGCTGTATGCGATGCGATGCATCCGGGAGCTGGGGCTTGAACTGAAGTCCGGTGTGCGTCTGGTCTGCGGATCCGATGAAGAATGCGGGTCCTCAGATCTGGAATACTATTATGGCATCGAGAAGGAAGCGCTGTACACAATCTCACCGGATGCGGACTATCCGCTGATCAATGTTGAGAAGGGCCGGCTGGGAAAGGCGTTTGGCCAGAAGGGCAGGATCGAAAAGGAGGCCGGCTTTGGGAAGGTTCGTGTGGAGCGGATTGATGTGGGGACGAAGATCAATGTCATTCCCGGAAAGGGGATGGTGGTGTTGTCGGGCGTCACAGAGGAAGCGCTTGAGATGGCAGCGGACAGGACAGGGCTGCCGGGCGCATTTTCCTGGAAACAGAGCTCAGATACGTTTTTTGTCAGCGTGAAGGGGAAGTTCGGGCATGCGGCCTATCCTGGCGACGGCATCAACTGCGTGACATTGATCCTGGAGTTTTTGAAGCACCTTAATCTGTCGGACGGAGCCGGTGAGCGGGCACTGCTTGAGGCAGGAAAGCTGTGGCCTCACGGAGACTTCAGGGGAGAAGCACTGCATGTCGACTGCTCTGATGAAATCAGCGGCAGCCTTACGATGTCGCTGGATCTTCTGAAGTATGAGATTTCCGGGGACGGACAGGAATGGAGTCTGACCGGAGCCTTCGACTGCCGCTCGCCGATGTGCTGCAATGACAGCAATCTGACAGACCGGATCAGGGAGCGCCTTGAGAAGGCCGGATTCTGGATGGAGGCCGGAACAATGGTACCTCCGCATTATGTGAGTGAGGATTCGGAACTGGTTCAGAAGCTCCTTGAATCATATGAGCTGTATTTTGAGAAGAAGGGAAAACCGCTTGTGACCGGCGGAGGGACGTATGTCCATGGTCTGGAGCGGGGAGTGGCTTTCGGATGTGCGGTTTTTGGGGTCGATAACCGGATGCATGGAGATGATGAGTTTATGGAGATCTCCATTCTGGTGAAGAGCGCGAAGATTCTCGCGGATGCAATCCTGAGGCTGTGCGGCTGAATCAGTACATCCGTGATTGATTTTTGGGGTAAGGTCTGTTATGATGTCATCTGCTCCGGCTTGGGAACGGTACAGGTCCTTGCCGGCAAGATGTAACTGTCCGGTCCATACAGTGCATGGTGGGATATGCCTTCTGCTGTGGCTTCCGGATGCAACCAGATCTTTGATAATAAGGGGATGAGACAATGAGGAAACTGAGTAAACGGATCGCGCTTGCGGCCTGCATGGTGTTCAGCGTTCTGGCACTGACAGCATGCTCCGGGTCGGGCGGATCAAAGAAAGAGATTGATGTGGCGAAGACCGCGGATGAGCTGAACAGCTCTGTGATCACCACAGACCAGCTGACGGAGACGAAGAGTGAGATGCTTGGGAGCATCTATTTCTTCGAAGACGGGCAGGTGGAGATCAGCAAGGTATACATGAGCGGCAACGCGACCGCAGATGAAATCGTGGTTGTGTCCTGCAAGGATGAAGAGGCCGCGAAAGAAGTGGAGAATCTTCTGAAGATGCGGGTGAAGAATCAGAAGGAGCTGTTCGCCACCTACAATGCGGACGAGGCTGCGAAGCTGGACAAGGCAATCGTTAAGACCAGCGGGAAATACGTGGTGCTGTGCGTGTGCGATGATTATGACAAGGCCGAAAGCATTCTGAAGGATGCCGGATTCTGATGAGGATTCCGGATCCGATGGAGGCTTGCCGGATTCTGATGAGGCTTCCGGAGTCTGACAGGGCTTTCAGAGCCTGATGGGGAACGGCTGAGCTTGCTGTGCGGACAAACAGATCCCATGATTGCGCGTGACTGAAAAAAAGAGCGGCATACTCAAAAGGTATGCCGCTCTTTTTTTGAAGCGGTTTTGCGAATGAGGGGGAGTTGGATCGCAAAAGCGATCCAACCGTACAGGTAGAGTTTTTTGCAGTCTGACCTCATCAGCTTGCGCTTACATCCTCAATCAGACCATCCTCATGGGACTCATCCCCCGTGCTCGCGTCGCTGGCGTCCAGTTCTTTCTCCCCGGACGCGGTGTTCGCGATATCATCAGGATGTTTTGCCATCTCTGCGGCGAATTCTTCATCGGCGATGTAGTGTGTCTTCAGATACTCATGCATCATCTCCAGGTAATCCGGATAGAGATGAATTCCGTCCGAAGACGCGCCTGAGATCAGGGAACCGTACCCGTCCGAGAAGATCTCATTCAGATTCAGGTAATAGCTGTACCACAGCTTTTCGCAGGCATCCAGGAGATAGCCGTTGATCGTGCGGACATTATCATTATTGTCGTACTCATAGCCGGCGGCGATCTTGGACTCGTCCACGTAGATCACGGAGCACACGTACACGATGGCCTTCGGCTGCAGTTCATGGAACTGTTCCAGCACGGAAAGGAACTGCGGAAGAAAATCTTCCCACGGATAATACCCAAGGTCATTTGCGCCCAGCATCAGATAGATCCTGTCATACTGGTGGCCGCTGAGACCCTGATATACGGAAATGTTCCCCTCCGCTGTCGAGATGATCTGCCTGCTCATGTCATTGACCGACAGGCCGATCGCCGTCAGGAACGAGCCCTGCGTGATGCCGGAGGAATTCCGGAATCCTTCCATACGGGAATCCCCGATAAAGACGGCGTTGTGGAAGTACGAATCATCCACCGGAGGCTCCCGATACGGTACGACCTTGGAACTGGTCAGAGATTCAGAGGACTGATACGAAGACTGTTCCGAGGAAGCAGCGGACGGTTCGGGTGAGGATGACGCCGGTGAAGATACCGCCGCGCTCTCCCCGGGTCCGCCGGCCAGCGCGACTACGGATGCTGTACCGGAGGAAGAAGGCTCCTGTGCTGCAGGTTCCTGCGTTGTCACAGCGATCCCGGAATCTGCGGAGCTCTGCAGCAGGCCTTCTGTCTGTGCGCTGTTGCCGGTATGCATGATTTCCACGCTGGTCCCTACCTGGTGGGAGAACAGCCGGTATACGACATTTCCCTCAAAAACCACAAGGACAAGAAAGACCAGAACGAGCAGCCGCGCAATCATGAATCTTCCGGAATCCGCGCGCAAAGACCTGCGGCCCCTTCCCTGTCTTCTGGCCGTGGAAGACCTTTTCTGTGTTTTTGTATGGGAGGATGTGCTGTTTGGAATCCGCTCATCTGTATTGCCGGATTCTGTATATTCCATGAGAATTAATCTCCTTAATTATTCCAAAGCACAGGAATCTGTCATGATCCTCCAGAGTATTCTGAACAGCCCATCAGACATCAGGCAGTGAATTGCAGCTTCATGACAGTTCCTGAACGTTCTTCCGCTATGAAGTCTTGAACGCAATACTTTATTATTATATAATAATGGGGTTGATTGTAAAGAGAATTTTAGGGGTGAACAAAGTATGGTATTCAGCAGCCTGCTGTTTCTGTTCCGGTTTCTCCCGCTGGTACTGGTACTTTATTACGCGGTTCCCAGGCGCCTTCGGAATCTGGTGCTGCTGCTTGTCAGCCTGGTATTTTACGCCTGGGGTGAGCCGGTCTATGTGATACTGATGATCGTGTCGATCCTGATCTCCTGGACAGGAGGTCTGTTGGTCGACCATTTTTTGTGTCTGGGACGCGGGACGGCAGCG
>CACXFW010000188.1 GCA_902767065.1 uncultured Lachnospiraceae bacterium
AACTATTCAGCACCCCCACTTACTCGGAACGCTTCGCGTTCCTCATTGTGGGCGGTCAGAGGTGCTTCGCACCTTGTCCGCCCCATGGATTCTCAAAAATCGTCCGGTGAGTAAACTCCCCGTCCTGATTTTGTGAGAATTCATGGGGTGCTGAATAGTTACAGGTTATTTATGAACAGTTCCTGAGAGGAGATGAAGCATGCACAGACAGGGGGCGATTCCTGAGCTCCTGATCCCGGCTTCCGGGCTGGAGACTTTGAAGGTTGCCGTACACTATGGTGCGGACGCGGTTTACATCGGAGGAGAAGCATTCTCCCTGAGAGCCAAAGCGAGGAACTTCACTGAGGAGGAAATGCGGCTTGGTGTTCAATACGCGCATGACCACGGCGTGAAGGTTTATGTGACGGTAAACATTCTGGCGCATAATCAGGATCTGGAAGAGGCGGATGCGTATCTTGCCTTTCTTGGCGCTCTTGCGCCGGACGCGCTGCTTGTTGCCGATCCGGGGATCTTTACACGGGCCAGGAGGATCTGCCCGCAGATTCCCCTGCATATCTCCACGCAGGCAAATAATGTCAACTACGAGACATTTTTGTTCTGGCACGCGCTGGGGGCGGAGCGTGTGGTATGCGGAAGGGAGCTTAGCCTGTCCGAGATCCGGCAGATCCGGGATAAGATCCCGGACAGTCTGGAGATCGAGGCATTTGTGCACGGCGCCATGTGCATTTCCTATTCAGGGCGGTGCCTGTTGTCAAACTTCCTTGCGGGACGGGACGCGAACCACGGAGAGTGTACGCATCCGTGCCGGTGGCAGTACCATCTGTCAGGGCAGGATGGGGAGAGAGAGGCTGAGATTGAGGAAGAGACGCGCCCGGGAGAGAGAATGCGGGTCTTTGAGAACGAGAGGGGAACCTTTCTGTTCAATTCCAAAGATCTTTGCATGATCGGACACATCCCGGAGATGGTGGAGGCGGGGATTGACAGCCTGAAGATCGAGGGACGCATGAAGAATGCGCTCTATGTTGCGACCGCCGCCCGGACTTACCGGAAGGCGCTGGATGACCTGGCTGCGGGACGGGAAATCTATGAGGGGAAGATGGAATGGTATCAGAAGCAGATCCGCGACTGCACCTTCCGGCCGTTTACGACGGGATTCTTCTTTGGAAAGCCCGGTCCTGACGCGCAGATCTATGACAGCAACACGTATGAGAAGACCTGCACGTACCTCGGCTGCGTACAGGATATCGTACAGATCGACGGGTGCCGGTATCTCGGGATAACACAGAAGAACAAGTTCTGTGTCGGAGAGGAAGCGGAGCTGATGGGAACGGATGGAAGAGATCAGAGGTTTGTCATAGAGGAGATCCGAAGCGAAAAGGGAGAGCTGCTTGAAAGCGCCCCCCATCCGCAGCAGAAGCTGTACGTGAAATGTGCGGTACCTGCCGAAAGATATGATATAATAAGACGTCGGGATTCAAAATGCACAGGGAACCGCCGACAGTTCCTTACCCCGAAGGGAGAGACAAGAGAATGCTGTCGATGATATTGACACTGATGGGCGGGATCGGCCTGTTCCTGTATGGAATGAGCCTGCTGTCTTCTTCGCTACAGCAGATCGCGGGAGGCAGGCTGGAGCAGACGCTTGAGAAGCTCACCAACAGCAAGCTGAAGGCATTTGCGCTGGGAACCGTGGTCACGGCAGTCATCCAGAGCTCCGGCGCCACAACGATCATGCTGGTCGGTTTTGTCAATGCCGGTATCATGAAGCTGATCCAGGCAATTCCGGTCATGATGGGCGCCAACATCGGTACCACGATGACGGCACAGCTGCTGCGTCTGGCAGGAGGGGGAGGCGCCGCCTCCATGGCGGATCTCCTGAAGCCATCCACCATCGCGCCGGCCATCGTCATGGTGGGCGCATTTACCCTGCTTCTGGTCAAACGCAAGAAGACACGGGGAATCACAAGCATCTTCATCGGGTTCGGCATCCTGTTTATGGGGATGTCGACGATGGAGGCGGCGCTTGCCCCTTTGAAGGAATCGGAGGCGTTCATCCGCATCTTCACCATGTTCCGCAATCCGCTTCTGGCGGTCGCGGTCGGAATTGCGGCGACGGCGATTCTGCAGTCCAGTTCTGCGTCTGTCGGTCTTCTGCAGGCATTGTCATCAACCGGTGTGATCACATTCAGCATGGCTGCACCGATTGTGATCGGCATGAATATCGGAAAAACGGTGCCGGTTATGATCGCTTCGATCGGGACGGATAAGCATGCGAAGCGTCTGGTCCTGGTGGATCTGATGATGAACCTGTTTAACGGCATCCTGTTCTTTGCCGTGATCTATATCTACCAGGCACTGTTCGGATTCTCCTTCTGGGAGAGCACCATGACAAGGGATTCGGTCGCGAATTTCCACTCGCTGTTCAATATCGTGATGAGCCTGACGCTTATGCCGTTTGCCGGCAGGCTTGCCCATCTGGCCGAGGTGATCATTCCGGCCGGAGAGGAAAATGACAAGTCCGGCATCCTCAGCCTGCTGGATCCGCTCTTTATCAGTTCCCCGACGCTCGCGCTGGATCAGTGTAAGAAGGTTGTCGATGAGATGGGCGTAGCGGCGAAGGAGAATCTTGAAACCGCGCTCAGGCTTGCCGTTGACTGGGATGAGAAGGTGTATGAGGAAATGCAGCTGAATGAGCGTTTTCTCGATAAGGCGGAGACCAAGATCGGCGCTTACCTGGTGAAGATCAACGCGCAGTCCATCACCAAGCAGGAAGGCCGCCGCTCCAATGAGCTTCTGCACTGTGTGGGGGACTTCGAGCGGATCGGCGACATGTGCATCAAAATCGCGAACGTCGGTTCCTATGACAGCGAATCAGGCATCTCCTTTACGAATGTGGGCCGCAGGGAGCTGGAGAGCATCTCGAACGCGACGAAGAAGATCCTCGATATGGCGGTGAGTGCATTTACCAATACCTCCGAGGCGGACGCGGCAAGGGTGCAGCCACTCGAGGAGGTGATTGACGGGCTGAAGGAGCTTCTGAAGAACCATCATATCGACCGGCTGCAGGACGGTACCTGCGGCGTTCCGGCCGGGATCTCCTTCCTGGAAATCATTAACTCCCTGGAGCGGATCTCGGATCACTGTTCAAGCATCAGCATCTATGTGATGCAGCGGATCTCAGGCTATTACTTTACGGATAAGCATTCTGCGGAGGCACATATGAAGCCGGGCGCGGAGGAGGAGTACAAGGCGCTGTTTGCTTACTATAAGCTTCAGTATTATGATCCGGTGGATACAACGAGGCGGATCGACCGGCTGGCGGGACCGGACTGATGGTTCCGCCAGCTGCTCTGCGTTATTCAAACATCCCGTATGGTAAATACAACCGTTTTATGATAATATGTATCATTATAGGTAATTATTCAGCACCTCCTGGAATTGCTCATGATCCCGTCAGATAAGCTTGCTTATCTGACGGATCTGAGCGGTTCCAGGGGGCGG
>CACXFW010000189.1 GCA_902767065.1 uncultured Lachnospiraceae bacterium
CCGGGAACAGCAAGCTGCGAAGATGCGGCGGATGCGCGTCAGCGCAGACGGTTCACGGTCTGTGGGGAAGGGGCCGTGAATAGTAACCAGTTCGTGTTACAGGGCGTTCACTCTTTCTTCAGCTTCGCGAATCCTGCGAACATCTTCTTGACGCCATACTGTTCGAAGTCGACTGTGACTTCCTTGTCCCGGCCCCCGTCCCGGATCATTGTCACGGTTCCTTTCCCGAATTTGACGTGCCGGACGGTGTCCCCGACATCATATCCAAGGTCGGCGGAGGATACCGGTGTATCCTCCTTACCCAGCAGATAGGGCTTCGAAGGTGCCACTCTCCTGCGCGGCACCTCCCGTGTCTTCGGCAGGGAAGAAGGCGTGGAGGAATAAGAAGTGCGCGGCCTCTCCCGGGCAGGAGCTTCCTTCACCGGCTGTGGAAGTTCCTCGAGGAAACGGGATTCGGCGTACCATTGCACCTGCCCGCGGATCATGCGAAGCCGCGCCCCTGTCAGTGTAAGATGATCCATCGCACGCGTGATGCCGACATAGCACAGCCTGCGTTCCTCTTCCATGTCTGCCGGATCGTCGGACATGACCGCATGATAGGACGGGAACAGGCACTCATCCATCCCTGCAAGATATACATTTGGAAACTCCAGGCCCTTTGCGGAATGGATGGTCATCAATACCGCATGGTCGCCGTCCCCGTCAAAGGCATCGATGTCAGCGACCAGAGACACCTCCTCCAGAAATCCCTGCAAAGAAGGCCTCCGGGCGTCCCCTGCGGCCTCTTCCATCTTCGGCACAGTTTCATCCGGAAGGAAGTCCGTTTTCTCCTCTATAAACAACCGTTTATTCCTGACAATATCCGTTCGGATGCCGGTCCCGTCATCGAAACCGCTTCGCTCTTCGGACTCGTACTTTCGAACGGGATCCGGCTCCTTTGGCAGAGGATCGTCGGTAAAAATGATTGCTCCGTCTTCCGGCGATGAGGCTTCCGGCGATGGGTCGCCCTGGAGAACGGATGCCTCATAGGCCGCTGCTTTATTCAGGAGTTCTCCGATGTTTTCAAGACGGTCCTTTGCCTCATCCGTTCCCTCCAGCCGCAGCTGTTCCTCATATCCTGTCCTCTCCAGCACAGTCCTGATCAGCCCGGAAGGAGACATGACCTCCGCCTTCTTCTTTATTTCTTCGATCAGATGGACAAATCCACGGATCTTCAGGCCGCCCCTGCCGATGCCCGGAACCTTGTCCGCCATTCTTGCCACGTTGTAGAAGCTCATCCCGTGGGCAGCGGCATAGTCATCCACCCGCGCGATGGAGGTTAACCCGATCCCTCTTTTGGGAACGTTGATGATCCGCTTTACGGCAACCTCATCACTGCTGTTGGAAATCACGCGCAGGTATGCCAGGATGTCCCTGACTTCCCGCCTTGCGTAGAAGTTCGTCCCTCCGATGATCGTGTAGGGAATGTTCTCGCACAGGAGCTGTTCCTCAATCGCGCGGGACTGTGCATTAGTCCGGTAGAGTACGGCGCTGTCCTTGTAAGCGAAGACCCCCTGCCTTTTCCTGCGGGCGATGTCCTCTGCGATGTACTTTGCCTCTTCACGCGAGTCGTCAAAACGCCTGACACACACGGGATCCCCCATGCCCCGGTCTGTCCACAGATGCTTTTCCTTCCGGCCCGCATTGTTGGCAATCACGCTGTTCGCGGCATCCAGAATGCTCTGTGTAGAGCGATAGTTTTGCTCCAGCCGGATTACCTCTGTCTCCGGAAAGAGTTTTTCAAAGTTCAGGATATTTCCGATGTCCGCCCCGCGGAAGCGGTAGATCGACTGGTCGTCATCCCCTACCACGCACAGGTTCCTCAGCTTCTGTGCCAGGAGGGAAATGAATACGAACTGTGCTTTATTGGTATCCTGGTATTCATCGACCATCAGGTATTTCCACCGGTCCTGATAGTGCTCCAGCACATCCGGGTGTTCCCGAAACAGCTGCACGGTCAGGCAGATCAGATCGTCAAAATCAAGCGCGTTGCTCATTTTCAGCCGCCGCTGGTATTCCCGGTAGACCTCTGCAACCTGAATCATCTGTGCATCTGCGCACCTGATGGCATCGTCCCGGCACTGCGCCGGATCAATCAGTTCATCCTTGAAATGAGAGATCCTGGCCAGGAACATTTTCTCCTGACTGGCCTTTGTATTGATCTCCATCTGCCTGCAGATGTCCTTCATCAGGCTTTTCGAATCATCCGTGTCATAGATGTCGAAGTTCCTGCCGTACCCGATCCTGTCAATATCGCGGCGCAGGATCCGCGCGCATGTGGAATGAAAGGTTGCGACATGAACCGCCTCCGGCCACCTCCCGACGATCCGCTCCACACGTTCTCTCATTTCCCGTGCCGCTTTGTTTGTAAATGTGATCGCCATGATGTTCCACGGGGCGACTCCTTTTTCATCGATCAGCCAGGCAATCCGGTTTGTCAGCACCCTGGTCTTTCCTGATCCCGCGCCCGCAAGAATCAGGAGCGGCCCGTCAAGGTGGGTAGCCGCGCGCAGCTGCTCCGGGTTCAGATGATATGCTGTTCTCTTCTCCAATTCTTCCTCCGTCCTCATTCCTCAAAGGAAACCGTAACTGTATCGCCGCTCTCATTCCTCAAAGGGAAACGATAACTGCATCGCCGCTCTCATTCCTCAAAGGAAAACGATAGCTGCATAGCCGCTTTCAATCCTCAAAGGAAACTATCACTGTATAGCCGCTCTCATCTGTGCGGACTTCTTCCACTACCCCGTCGAACACCTTCAGGCGTTCCCGCAGGGTAAAGTTTGCGCTCATCGCGACCGCGGGCTCAATGGTATAATACCATGTTTCGGGCAGTTTTCCTTCTGTCACGTGGACGCGGTCACCCGGTTTGACGAGGTTCTCGCGCTCCATTTTGAACTCCATCTTTCTCATTGATTTCCTCTTCCCATACTTGCTATATCGTTTTCAAAACTATATAATGAATATATGGAGGTGACATCCTATGGCTTCTAAAAAAAAGAACATCACCCCTGAAGGCTCCGGATCGGGCGGTGAAAAGAGCAAGGAACTGCTGCTGTATCTTCTGGATGCGGTTGACAAAGTCGACCTGATCGATCCGTCCGAGATTCCGGACATCAGTCTGTATATGGATCAGGTGACCACCTATATGGACGAGCACCTGAAGCAGTCCCGAAGGCGGGATGAGGATAAGATCCTCACCAAGACGATGATCAACAACTACGCGAAAAACCGGCTGCTTCCGCCCCCCGAGAAGAAGAAATATACCAAAGAGCATATCATGCTTCTGATTCTGATCTACTATTTCAAGGGGACTTTGTCGCTGCAGGATATCCAGGCCGTCCTGCAGCCGATCGGGGCAAGGTATTTCCAGCCGCCCTCCGGCAGGAACATGGGTGACCTCTATTCTGAGCTCGTCCGCATGGACCGGGATCGTCAGAAGAATTTCCGGGAAGATGTGAACGATATGGTCGATACCGCGGCGGATTATTTCTCTGACGCAAAGGACGAGGAGCGCGAATTTCTCCGTGTCCTCGCCATGATCAATATGCTTTCCTACGATGTATTCGTGCGCAGGATGCTGATCGAGAAGCTGATCGACCGCTATTTCCATGAAGATCCGGAGGAGGATTCCGCTTCTTCCTCATAAAACATGACAGACTCCCCCAATGCCTGCAGCCTTAAGGTCTGTACAGTTCCTTAAAGGTTCTTAAAGCTCCTTCAGCAGTTCATCGCCTAAGATCAATCCGGCGGACATGGAAGAAAGGCTCAGATGCGCTGCTCCTGGTTCTGACCGCCGATCCGGTCCAGCACCATGGAGTATCCGTCGCTTCCATAGACCAGTGCCCGGTTGACACGGCTGATGGTGGCAGTGGATGCTCCCGTTTTCTGTGCGATCTCCAGATAAGTCTTCTTCTGTGTCAGCATCTTCGCTACCGCAAATCTCTGAGAGAGACTGACCAGCTCATTCACAGTACATACATCCTGAAAGAAACGATAGCACTCTTCTCTTGACTCAAGGGAAAGAATCGCATCACAGAATTCATCTGTCTCCGGTGTCCTGATCGATTTGCCCATATCTGCCCGGCTCCTTCTCCATTCATTTCCACCTGTACGGTTGCCATGTCATGATGTAATTCTATGCGATTTATCGCAATAGAATTACATCATGACATGAGCAACCCACCC
>CACXFW010000190.1 GCA_902767065.1 uncultured Lachnospiraceae bacterium
AGATACCGTTCGAAAGGTTGAGTCCTGAGGGACGAAGTAGTTTCGATTACGGTATCGGCATCCGAACGGATATTGTCAGGAATAAACTATGGTTTTATAGAGGAGATAAGCAATGATTCAATACATTGAAAAGCAGCAGCTGTTTCATCTGACGACCCCGGACACAAGCTATGTGATGGCAGTGGCGGATGGAGAGTATTTGGGCCATCTGTATTACGGGCCGAAACTGAAGGATACGGAAGGAATGGAGAAGGCATTCCGGCTGGATGAATTTCCATTTTCCCCGAAGGTCAACGAACGCGACAAGGTGCGCTTCATGCAGCTTTTTCCCTTCGAGTATTCCTTTTACGGGACCGGCGATTTCCGCGAGCCTTGCCTTGGCGTTGAAAATGACCACGGCCAGCGCGGCGTGGAGCTGACTTTCCGGTCCTTTGAGATCCTTCCCGGGAAGGTTGTCCCGGAAGGCCTGCCGCATACGAGAGGCTGTGAAGAATGCTGTGACACTCTGGATCTTCTGATGGCGGACGATGTGCTGGGACTGGATGTCCATCTGCTGTATACCGTCTACAAAGATCTCAATGTGATCGTGAAGAGCGTGAAGGTAGTCAACCGTGGGGACGCTCCGTGTACGCTGACCCGGGTCCTCTCCGGACAGCTGAATGTGAACTGCGATTCCTGTGAGGTTCTGACCCTGCATGGATCCTGGGGGAGAGAGCGGACCATCACCAGGCAGAAACTGGTTACAGGCGCTGTCAGCGCAGAGTCATTGCGCGGCGTCTCCAGCGCGGAGGATTCCCCGTTCCTTGCCATTCTTTCCCAGGATGCCACGCAGACAAGAGGGGATGTGTGGGGCATGAGCCTGATCTATTCCGGGAACTTCCTGGCAAAGGCTCAGATCGACCAGATCGGCCAGCTGCGATGTGTGGCCGGAATCCATCCGGAATACTTTTCCTGGCCTCTTTCACCGGGAGAAGCGTTTCAGTCTCCGGAAGCCGCACTGGTGTATTCCGGGGAAGGTCTTGGGAAAATGACCCGCACGTATCATGATCTGTACCGGAATCATCTCATCGAGCGCCGTTGGCTGACGCAGGACCGACCGGTTCTTGTCAACAACTGGGAAGCGACGATGATGAACTTTAACACCGATGTTCTGATCGGGTTTGCGAGATCCGCGAAGGAAGCCGGGATTGACATGCTGGTCATGGATGACGGCTGGTTCGGGCACCGGGATGACGACACCTCCTCCCTGGGTGACTGGTTTGTGGATGAGAGAAAGCTGAATGGCGGACTGAAGAGACTTGTGGACGAGGTCAATGCCATGGGCCTGAAGTTCGGTCTGTGGGTGGAGCCGGAGATGATCTGCGAGGACTCTGAGATGTTCAGGGCTCATCCGGACTGGAGATTCCAGCTGCCCGGAAGAAAGCCGGGCGCCCTCAGGCAGCAGTATGTCCTGGACCTCACCCGTCCGGAGGTCTTTGACGGCGTATACAGTCAGATCAAAGCGGTCCTTTCCTCCGCGAATATCGCATATGTTAAATGGGATATGAACCGTTATCTGACCGATGTGGGATCTCTGGAGAGGGAGCCCGGCTGCCAGGGACAGCTTCTGCACCGGTATGTGCTCGCCGTATACCGGATGCAGGAACAGCTGCTGAAGGACTTTCCGGATCTTCTGCTGGAGAACTGTTCCAGCGGCGGCGCGCGATTTGACGCAGGCATGCTGTTCTACAGTCCGCAGATCTGGACCAGTGATGACACGGATGCCATTGAACGGCTCTCCATCCAGGAAGGCACGGCGCTGGTATTCCCGGTTTCCACGATGGGAGCCCATGTATCGGTGAGTCCGAACCAGCAGACAGGAAGAGAGGTCCCGTTCAACACGAGGGCAAAGGTCGCAATGGCGGGAACCTTCGGCTATGAGATGGATATCCGCAATATGGATCCGGAAGAGAAGGCAAAGATCCCGGAGCAGGTTAAGCAGTTCAGGAAGATTCATCCGGTAAACCGGGAAGGAGATTACTACCGGATCGCGTCCTTTAGTGAGAATCATCTCTATGACTGCTGGATGGTTGTCGAAAAGGACCGCTCCAGAGCCTTTATGACATTTGTACAGGTTCTCGCCCAGCCGAACCGCCCGGGCGTGCGCGTGCACATGCAGGGACTGGATCCGGAAGCCATGTATGAGGTGTCCTGTGATTATGACGGCGCCATGGCAGCCCGCAACGGTGAGATGGGGATCGGGCCTCAGACATCGAGAAGTTTAAGTATCTACAATGGAGATACCCTGATGAAGGCCGGCATGATCGTACCGAGGGTACGGGGAGATTACCAGGCGCTCCTGTATGAAGTGCGGAAGGTGTGATTTATACTCGCGAACGAAATCTCTTGCCGATTTGTAATTATTCAGCACCTCCTGGAATTGCTCATGATCCAGTCAGATAAGCTTGCTTATCTGACGGATCTGAGCGGTTC
>CACXFW010000191.1 GCA_902767065.1 uncultured Lachnospiraceae bacterium
GAACCGCTCAGATCCGTCAGATAAGCAAGCTTATCTGACTGGATCATGAGCAATTCCAGGAGGTGCTGAATAATTACAAAAGAAAAAACTTTTGTCGTTTGCTATAGCAGTTCATAAGTCGGGCATCTGCAGCAAAAGCGGCTGCAGACAGGAGGAGGTGCCGGAATGCAGGTGGGAGAGGTTCTTGCCGGTAAGTATCAGCTGATAAAACAGCTTGGAACAGGAGGGGAGGGAAGCGTCTTCCTGGCGATCCATCTGCAGACAGAAATGTTCTGGGCGATCAAGGAGATCCGGCTGGGACCAGACTACGCCGGTCAGGCGGATGGCGGGGTCTGCCATGAACTGCAGATGATGAAGCGGCTGAAGAACCGGCATCTTCCGCAGATCATAGACGCGATTCAGGACGGAGCCTGTATCTGGCTCGTCATGGAGCATGTCCGTGGGATGCCGATGGATCAAAGGCTGAAGAACGGCCGGGTTTTGTCCGCGGAAGAGGTGAGGGATGTGGCGGAGCAGGTGACGGACGCTCTTTGCTATCTTGAGAGCCGGCAGCCGCCGGTCTGTCACCTGGATATCAAACCGTCCAATCTGATCCGCAGGCCGGACGGTCTGATCAAGCTGGTGGACTTTGGCTCGGCCTGGAAAGAGAAGGAGCAGATCAGGCGGATGGGAACGGACGGATACGCGGCCCCGGAGCAATACAGGGCAGACGGTATGAAACCGGATGTCCGCACAGATCTCTACGCGCTTGGGGCGACACTGTACAGAATGAGCACCGGAAAGACATGGTCCGGCGCTCTTAAAATGAGCAGTGTTCCGAACTGTCCGAAGGAAATGTCGGACCTGATCCGGAAGTGCCTGGAGGAGGATCCTGCGGACAGGTTCCAGAGCGCCCAACTGTTGAGAGCCAGGCTGGCTGCCATGCGCAGAAGGCGAAAACGGGAGAGGGGAAGGGTCCGGCTTCTTGCCTCCCTGGCGATGGCATGTCCGGCGGCAGCACTCTGTCTTCAGATCCTTCCAGCTGCCCTCGATCTGTCAGCGGATGAATCATGGAATTATGACAAGCTGGTCAGGGAAGCGGGTGTGGTAAGCGAGGAGGAGAGCCGGAACTACTACAGGAAAGCCGTCTTTCTGGATCCGGGCCGGGGAGAGGCATACCTGAGGTATCTGTCGGATGTGCAGACGGATGGTGTCTTTTCAGAAGAGGAAGAGATGTTTTTGCGGGATCTGCTTCATACGGTCCGCCCGGGAGAGGAACAGACGTATGAGGAGCTCCTTGCGGCGGAGCCTGAGGCTTACCTTGAGACTGCGCTGCAGATCGGACTTGCTTACTGGTACAGCTGCCCACGGGAAGACAGCCGCAGGATTGCGCTCGGGTGGTTCGGGAAGGCGCTGGCACAGGGAGGAGCGGTTCAGGAGCCGGATCCCGTTCGAAAGTACGAGTCCGAAGGACGAAGCAGTTTCGATTACGGGACCGGCATCCGAACGGATCATGTCAGTCATAAACGATCGTTTATAGAGGAGGGGGCCGGGCAGACACTGCCGGAGGGGACCGGGTTTGAAGAGATGGCGCGGGAGGAATCCGACCTGACGAAAACGGCGGCGCTCTATCTGGAGCTGGGTGGTTCGCTTGAGAAGATTCATTCATCGAACGAGGAGGAGGCGGCCGGATCAGCAGGAAGGTATTGGGAGAATCTGGGCCGGATCCTGGATCAGAGCAGGGACGGACAGGGGCTGGAAGATCCGCTGATGCAGCTGAAGTTCTGCAGGGAATCCCTGTATACCCTCACATTTCTGGCTGGAGACCTCACCCGGTCCGGGATCAGCAGCGAGGAACAGCTCTCCCGGATCAGGGAGGTGGAGACACTTGCCAGGAAGACACGGATTACGGATCTGCAGAAGGAGATGAGCGACCGGATTCTGGAGGAAATCGAAAGTGCCGGGCAGTCGGCGGAAGAAGCGGTTCGAAACAGCAGTAAAAACAGCAGCTGAATAGTTACAATAAACTATGGTTTATAGAGGAGGAGCGGGTATGAAACGGATGATAGCTGGAGGAAGCATGGGAACAGAAGGAAGGAAGAAGATCAGACGATCCGCTTTGGCGGCATCTCTGAGAGGCGTCTGCGTGATTGCCGCTGCACTTGTGCTGATCACGAACCTGGGACGGGGTTCTGTCACCGGTGCAGGAGAAACCGGGATGGCTGCGTCTCAAGACAGCGGATCCTCCCGGCAGAGGGAGAAAGCGCCGGACGGCGGGATGGCTCAGGAGAGCGGAGGAGCCTCTGGCAATGGGCAGACCGGAAATGGCGGTGAGGGTGCTGACAGCGGGCTATCTCAGGAAGGCGGATCCCCTGGCGGCGGTGAAGCTTCCGGAAACGGAACCTGCCAGGAGAATGACGGAACCTGCGCCGGCGGAACCTCTCAGGAAAATGATGAAACCAGCGGCGGAACCTCCCAGGAAAATGAGGGAAACTGCGGCGGATCTTCCCCGGAAAGTGAGGCTTCCTCTGAGAGGGAATCCTCCCTGGAAGAGGAAGGATCCTCCGAAAGAGAGTCAACCTCTGAGAGCGAGTCATCGTCTGAGAGCGAGTTATCGTCCGAGAGGGAATCCTCGTCTGAGAGTGAAGGGTCCTCCGGCAGCGAATCCCAGATGGAGAGTGAGTCCTCTTCCGGGAGCGAATCCCAGTCAGAAAGTGAGAAACCGGCACAGCCTGAGACGCAGAAGCCGGAATGGCCGAAAGGACACTATAAGGTCAGCATCACGGATGTCAGGGTCTGCCTTCCGGAAGGCGGAAGGGTTTATGATGGGACAGACAGGATTGAGATTACCTTTCAGACACAGATCAGGATGCTTCCGGAAGAAACGAAAGATGCGGGAGAAGACAGCGCGAAGGGGGCTGTATGGAATGAGAAGATCCCGGAATACCATGTTTCGGGCAGTGCGCACCTGGACAGTCCGGATGCCGGTGAGCGAAAAGTACTGTGCAGCTTCTCCCTTCAGACGGACTGGCCGGATCATGTGATCCTGGATGAGGCTACGACTGCTCCGGATCTGAGCGTGACTGTGAAGAAGGCACTCCTGAATGTACAGATTTCCGACGGAAGAAAGCGGTATGGGGAACCGGCGGACCTGAAACATATCCGGATGGAAGATACACCTGTTGTCAGAGTGAGCGGATTTGTCAGGGATGCGGAAGAAAAAGAGGTGATCCCGCCTGGATTTGAACTGCCCCTGATCGCGGTGGATCCGTCAGTCCTTCAGCAATGGAGCCCGATCTATGATCAGGAGACTGAGCGCAGAACCGGGCATGTGACCGTCAGAAAATACCACAATGCCCTTATCCTGAAAAAGGATCAGGAGGGAAGAATCACAGGGAATCCGACGGAAAATTACGAATTTTGCTGTGATCCTGAGGCGCCGGGATATTCCGGAGGAACTGTCATCGTGGAGCGCTCTCCTGTTCAGCGGGGAGTTACCTTTGAACTGAAGGGGGAGGCCGGTGCGTACCGGCAGAATGAAAACGGGACGGTCACAGTGAGGTCCGGAACCTTCCTGATGGCAGAGCCTTTATCGGGGCAGGGGTATAATACAGGCGCGAAATACACGAATACCAGAGAGGACGGAGTTTTCACCTTTCACCTGGAAAAAAGGGGAAAGGACGGGACGCTGGCTGCGGATTCCCTGGAAGAGACTGTCGCCTTTCACTCGGATGAAAGTGTTCCGGAGGCGGAAATGACTGTGAACGGTGCCAGGAATTCTGACGGACTGTGGTTCGGCGCATCGTCTGTTTCCATTTCCATCCAGGCGCCGGAGGATGAAGGCAGCGGGCTGGAATCTGTCCGGTACCGCGTTCTGTCCGGCACGGCAGACGCACAGTCCGTCCTGGCAGCAAAGAGGGGGGAAGCGGGACTGTCCGCCTTCTCGCAGTGGAAGCAGTCCGGGAACCATGCCAGGGTGAATCTGTCTGGCAGCAGGATCTGCCAGATAGAGGTTGAGACCAGGGACTTCGTCGGGAATACCGCCCTGTCCCGAAGTCCGGTTGTTGTGATCGATACGGATGCGCCTGAAATCAGAATCACAGGCGTGGAGGATGGAAGCGCGAATGCGTCCGCGGTCCGGATCCAGGTCCAGTGCCAGGATTCGTCTCTTCTTCCGGGGTCATTGAAGGCAGAGATGAAGGCGGACTTTGGCGGCGTCATTCCGGCACGCTCACCGGCCGTTCAGACGCCGGATGGAGAGAGCTTCAGCTTCAGCGACTTTCCGCGCACAAAAGAGGCAGATGCGGTATATCATCTGAATGTGACAGCCAGGGACCGGGCAGGGAATCTTGCGGAAAAGAAGCTTACCTTTTCGGTGAACCGGTTCGGATCCAGCTTCAGCCTGGCGGATCAGACGGCATCTATGCTGAAGGTCTTCTATCACATAAGACCGTTTGACGTGACATTTCTGGAGACAAATCTCAATCAGGTCGGAAACGCAAGGATCCTTCTACGCAGCCAGGATACGCTCGTACAGCTTCGGGCCGGGGAAGGACTGATCGTGAACGAAAGCCGCGGGGAGAATGGAGTCTCCAGGTATTCCTACACCGTTCCCGCATCCCGTTTTACGAAGGACGGAGTATATGAGGTGATGCTTCTGACAACCGATCAGGCGGGAAACTCCACAGACAGCTCGGCGCAAAGGCTTCCGGTCCGGTTTGCGATCGATACGCATGCCCCGGAATGCCTTGTGTCAGGGATCCGGCCGGAGGGAAGGTACAAGGAGGAAGAGGTGACAGCAGTGGTGGAAGTGCGGGACAATCTGGCGCTTGACATGGCAGAGCTCTATGTGGATGCAAGAAGGAACCGGAAGATGACCGGGGAGCAGCTTCGCAAGGAGGGCGGGATCATGAAACTGAAGCTGTCAGAAAAGGAAGCCTGGCAGACGGTCCAGGTACATGCCGCCGATCAGGCCGGAAATGAATACTGGACGGAAGAGATCCCGGTATATATTTCATCGAAGGATCCGGAGAGCGCAGAGAATTATCACAGTGAAAGGCTCAGCGCACAGCAGATCGAAAGCGCCAGGAAGCAGCTGACTGCCATCTGGAATCAGCTTGAGACCTCTACGGTATCTTTGCCCTTTGGAGAGGTGAAGGTTGGGGAGGTGCTTAAGGGGAAGGGACTTCTGCCACACGCCGCCGTGCCGGAAGAAGGTACACTCCTGCAGGGCAGAGCCCTGTTCCATGAGAACGCGTCCAGTAAGCCGGGGGAAAGCAGCCATCTGCTTCACATCACCCGGGACGGGAGAGCGGCAGGACCATCCTCAGGTGAAGCGGGAGAGGAAACGATCCGGAAGGATCGAAGCCGGGCAGGCATCCTGCTCCCGGCAGGAGCGGTACTTTTTTGCTCCCTTGCAGGAGGCGGGATCTTCCTGTATCAGAGAGGATCCGGAAAGCGCAGAAGGCACAGGTAGAAGCTTTTTGTGAACGGTAACGGACAGATCCTTATAAGTTAGTAACTATTCAGCACCCCCATTGCTCAGAACACTTCGTGTTCTTCGCTGTGGGCGGACAGAGCGGTTTCACCGCTTGTCCGCCC
>CACXFW010000192.1 GCA_902767065.1 uncultured Lachnospiraceae bacterium
CTGTGAATAGTAACTATTTGATTGTATCATATCTTGAATCCGGACGGGAGATAGGGTATACTGATTCGGTGCCTGAAAAGGCTATAATCAGAGTATGACCATGGAAGATGAGGGAAAACGAGATGGGTTTACTGGAAACCTGGCGGAAGACCGCTTACAATGCCCAGACTGACAAAAACCAGATGAAGGCTTTCTGGGATGAATACTTTGCAAAGGAGAAGGCAATCTACGAACAGCTTCTTGAGAACCCGGATACGGAGGTTCGCGGAACGGTGAAGGAACTGGCGGACAGGTTCGGGATCGATATTCAGACGATGACCGGATTCCTGGACGGGATCAACGATTCCCTGAAGGTGAAGAACCCGATCGAGACGATGGAGGAAGATACGCCGGTCTCGCTTGCGTTTGACAAGGAGATGCTCTACAGGAATATGGTCGACGCGAAGGCGCACTGGCTGTACGGACTTCCCCATTGGGAGAAGATCTTTGATGCGGAGACGAGAAAAAGGCTTTATCATGAGGCGAAGATCATGAATACGATCATTAAGCCGAAGAAGATCGGCCGGAATGATCCGTGTCCGTGCGGAAGCGGAAAGAAGTTCAAGATCTGCCACGGCGCAACGAAGGAACTGGAGGAGCAGCTTCAGAAGATGCTTGCAGAAGCGAAGGAGCTGTAAAGCCGGCCAGGGAAGGCCTGTCTGAAAACAGCTGATCCGGCTGGCTGAGCGCGCCCGTTTGATGCGACGGCTCTGAAGATCGTCCCTGCAGCAGAATCCTGCGGCAGGGATTTTTCAAAGTTTCATTGCGCGCCGGAGGGGCCGCATCCTTGCCTGTTGCCGGAAACGCGATGAAATCTGGGATTTCTACGGAGGAAATATGACAAAACTGGAGAGAAAAGCGGCGCTCGCCGTTGCGGCGGCGACCGCAGGAGTGATTGTTTCGGGTGTGTCATTGCTCAGGAAGCATACCAGGTACCTGACGCAGAAGGCGGTGTCGACATTTGGCCCGGATGAGATGAATGACAAGGAAGAGATGGACGAACTGACAAAGGAAGCGCTTGCGGCAGGAGAGGAGGAATCAGTATGATCATCACATTGAAGGATGGATCAACAAAGGAATATGACCGTCCGATGTCTGTGATTGAGATCGCGAAGGACATCAGTGAAGGGCTTGCGCGCGCGGCGTGCGTGGCCGAGGTCAATGGCGAGACAGTGGATCTGCGCACCGTGATTGATCACGACAGCACATTGAACCTCTATACATTTGACAGCCCTGAAGGACAGCATGCATTTAACCACACTGCCTCCCATATGATGGCGCAGGCGATTAAGCGCCTGTACCCGGATGTCAGGCTTGCGATCGGTCCGTCGATCGACCATGGTTTCTACTATGATATCGACTCCGAGAAGCAGCTGACCAATGAAGACCTCGGGAAGATCGAGGCGGAGATGAAGAAGATCGCGAAGGAGAATCTGCCTCTTACCAGGTTCACAAAGCCCAGGGATGAAGCGATCGCATACTTCAGGGAGAAAAAGGAACCCTACAAGGTCCAGCTGATTGAAGACCTCCCCGAGGACGCGGAGATCTCCTTCTATACCCAGGGAGAATTCACGGACCTGTGTGCAGGCCCGCACCTGATGACCACGAAGCCGGTCAAGGCATTCAAACTGACCTCCATTGCCGGCGCGTACTGGAGAGGCGATGAGCACAACAAGATGCTCACAAGGATCTACGGAACCGCCTTCCCGAAGAAGAGCGAGCTGGATGAATACCTTGCGATGATTGAGGAGGCGAAGCGCCGGGATCACAGGAAGATCGGGAAAGAGATGGGCCTTTTTATGCTCAGCGAGTACGGCCCCGGGATGCCGTTCTTCCTTCCGGACGGGATGCTTCTGAGAAATGAACTGCTGAACTACTGGAGAGGGCTGCACCTTCGGAACGGCTATGTCCAGATCGATACGCCGATCATGCTCAGCCGCAAGCTCTGGGAGACCTCCGGCCATTGGGACCACTACCATGACGCGATGTATTCCCTGAAGGTGGATGATGAGGACTACGCCATCAAGCCGATGAACTGCCCCGGCGCGATCCTGGTTTACCAGAGCGAGGGACGCTCTTACCGCGACCTTCCGCTTCGGTACGCGGAGCTTGGACATGTACACCGTTACGAGAAGTCCGGGGAGCTGCACGGGCTGATGCGCGTGCGCTCATTTACGCAGGACGATGCGCACATCCTCCTTGCGAAGGAGCAGATTCAGGATGAAGTGCGCAGGATTACGGCTCTGATCGACGGCGTCTATAAGATGTTCGGATTTGAGTATTATGTCGAGCTGTCCACGAGGCCTGAGGATTCCATGGGCTCCGATGAGGACTGGGAGCTTGCGACGGACGGCCTGAGAAATGCGCTGGAGTCGCTGGGCCTTAAGTACATCGTCAATGAGGGCGACGGCGCGTTTTACGGACCGAAGATCGACTTCCATCTCAGGGACTGCCTGGGAAGAACCTGGCAGTGCGGTACGATTCAGCTTGATTTCCAGCTTCCGGAGCGTTTTCATCTGGAATTCATCGGAGCGGACGGTGAAAAGCACCAGCCGGTCATGATTCACAGGGTCGTGTTCGGATCCGTCGAGCGGTTTATCGGAATCCTGATCGAGCATTTCGCCGGACAGTTCCCGACCTGGCTTGCGCCGACGCAGGTCAAGGTGCTTCCGATCTCGGAGAAGTATGAGGATTATGCGAGATCCGTCACCGAAAAACTTCAGGATGCGGACATCCGCGCTTCACTGGATGAGCGCAATGAGACACTGAAGTTCAAGATCCGCGACGCGCATCTTAAGAGGATTCCGTACACCGTCATTGTCGGCGCGAAAGAAGAAGAGAACGGGACGATCTCCCTGCGCTCGAGATTTGCCGGGGATGAAGGATCGAAGACCATCGAAGAGTTCGTAAAGAGCCTCCGTGAAGAGATCAAGACCAAGGCGATCCGTGAGGTTCAGGAAGCGGAATGAGAAACCTGAAAGCAGTATTGTGGGGTGCGGGCACGGCTTTCTTTCTCCTCCTGTTTGCGTTCCTGTCTGTTATGAACCGGCATCCGTCCTACGTGTGGTCTCATCTGGATCAGCAGGGATTTTTCGCCGGACTGGCAGCGATCATCAGAGGAGATGGCAGGACTTTTGCAGCCGCGCTTGCCCCTGCCCTTGTCCTGGGAGGGATGACCTTCCTTCTGGCGGTCCTGGTCCGGGCTACCTGGACGATCCGGATTGGAAAGCGGTCCCTGAGGATCAGCGCGCTTGCCCTGATGCTGGCGGTAAATGCGCTCGCTATCCTGTATCTTGGAACCACTGCATGGGCTAACAGCCAGAGCTGTCTGGACGGAAATGACCAGATTGACAGCATCAGGCAGATGCTCGCGTCTGAAAGAAAGATTGCGCATGCCGGCGGGCAGGTCACAGGCGCGGATGGCGAGGTCTATAAGTATACCAACTGCCTGGAGGCCTTTTCGAGGTGCATCGAAGACGGGGTTCATTTTGTGGAGCTGGACTTTCGTCTGACGACAGACAAAGAGATTGTCTGCATCCATAACTGGCGGAAGGACTTTGTGAAGGCGGACGGCACGATGGCTGAGTCCGCGGTATCGCTGGAGGAATTCAGGCAGGGCAGGATCCGGGGCGGCTTTACCCCCATGACAATGGAGGATGTGGCGTCGGCCCTGCAAAGCCACGGCGATGTTTATATCGTGCTGGACCTGAAGGGAAGCGGGGAGGAAGTGAAGGAGGGATACCGTCTGATGGCGCAGGAGTATCCGGACCTGATCCCCCAGCTGATTCCCCAGTTCTACCATGTTTCAGAGTATGAGAGCCTGTATGCCCTCGGATACCGCGCGATGATCTATACGTTGTATAAAACGGAAGAATGGGAACGCTCGGAAGATGCCCTGAATGAATTTGCCATGCGTGTCAGGCTTGTCGGAATCACGATGGGAAAAAGAAGGGCGCTGGATGACAGCTTCCTGAGCCAGGTTCTCGGAACCGGGCAGCCGGTCTATGCGAATACCGTGGACAGTCCGGCCAGGCAGCAGAAGCTGTATGACCGGGGCGTGTCGGCTGTCTACACGAATGTAGTCCCATAGGGGCGTTGTTCAGGAAACCTGCATCGCGCAAAGACCCTGATGCAGGTTCTACCATAGGACGGATAGATGTAAGATATGGAAATAATGGCTGGATTTCTGAATCTGTTTCTGGTTCCGCTTTTGTCCGTGTCGATCTGGAGCAGGCGGCATGGGGAAACCGTTACCGTGTCGGGACAGTGGATTGTGCGCTGGGCGGTATTTACCGTGTGCAGCTTCCCCCTCACCCATGGGATCATCAGGCTGGTGAGACGACTTCTTCACCGCGAGATCGCGGGGGGATCAGCGCTCTATACGGTAATCGCCATCTGTGTGGCAATTCTTCTTCCTTACCTGTGCGATCTGTTCAATACGGTTTTTTCACATGTCTCCTTCCGGGTTGAATCGAGAAAAGAACCCGGACCGAAGGAGGAGGATTCCGGGTTGAATCAGGAAAAGAGCCCGGGCTGAGTCAGGAAAAAACCGGATCAGTCCAGGAAAAATCTTCTTGACACGTCAGGGCGGAAATGATAGAGTAGCAACAGTTTTGAGACAGGAAAGCAGAGCGTCCGCTCTCACCCAGACACCGTGAGGTGATTCGAGGTTCATAGATCGTTCCGGATACAGAA
>CACXFW010000193.1 GCA_902767065.1 uncultured Lachnospiraceae bacterium
AGCAACCCACCCCCTGATGAGCAAAACGCGGATGCGTAAGCAGCCGCAGAAGCGCGAAGCGCGGGTTTTGCGAATGAGGAGGTGGAGCCTTATCGCTAAAAGCGATCCAACCGTACAGGTGGAAAATGCTACAGGTCACACCCCGGCCAGCCTCCTGCTTAAGACACAGGGATCTTTCGTTTCGACCCCCGAAAGTCTACACTCAGGATCCCTGTGTCTGCCTTGGGGCTGGCCGGGGTGTAACCTGTAACGTATAATTGCCGTCAGTCAGCCCGCCGGGTGCCAATACAGGAAGGAGAGAAAGACATGGACGAACACGTGAGCGGACAGATCCAGCCGCGGATCACCGATCAGAAGAAAAAGTTCCGGCGGATCGTCGCTGCCCGGAAAAGGGAATGCGGTCCGCAGCTTTTTGCCGGGATGAGTGAAAAGATCATTGCGCAGATCCTCTCGCTGGATGTCTTCCGGAATTCCGAAACGGTTTTTGTTTATATGGATATTCCCGGCGAGGTTAAGACGCGCTCTTTGATTGAACACTGCCTGAAGGATGGGAAGAAGGTTGCGATCCCGCGCATTGAAGGGAACAGCATGCGCTTCTACGGCATCGATTCCTTCAGGCACGTATCCGTCCTCACGCCGCAAAGCATCCGGACAAACTCCCTGGCAGCCGGGCCTGACGGCATCCGGACGAATTCCCGCTCATCCGAAGCATACTGCCCCGGAAGTAAAAAAAGGTCATCGATGCCGTCCCGGCTTCAGATCCCGGAACCGGACCCGGCATTTTGCCCCTGCATGGACGGGGAAGAGAGTGCTCTCATGATCATGCCCGGGGTTGCATATGACACTTCCCTGAACAGAATCGGCTACGGCGGGGGCTTCTATGACCGCTATCTGCAGATTCACAGGCACCACCCGACCGCAGCCGTTGCCTATCATTTTCAGATTTTTGAAGCTGTGCCCCATGAAGACACCGATATCCGCCCGCAGCTCCTGATCACGGAGCGGGGAATATGGCCCGCGCCCGCAGTATGATTCACGACGGATCTTCTTACGAGAAGATCTCCAGAATCTCCTTCCGGTCCTCATCCGTGAGAGTGCCCGGCTTCCAGCCAACGCTCATCTTGTCACCTTCATAGCGCGGAATCAGGTGAATATGGAAATGGAAAACGGTCTGTCCCGCGCATACACCATTGTTCTGAAGTACATTCAGGCCGGACGCGTGAAGGCCGTTGACCAGCTTCGTACCGATCTTCTTCGCGACAAGCGCCGCGCGGCCAAGAACCTCCTCCGGAATCTCGAACAGATTCGCGTAGTGCTCCTTCGGCAGGATCAGGCAGTGACCCTTCGTTGCCGGATTCAAATCGAGAATGACGCGGAATTCCTCATCCTCATAGAGTGTGGCAGACGGAATCTCCCCGTCTGCAATCTTACAGAAAATGCAGTTGCTGTCTTTCATAAAACTCTCCTCTCATTCTGCTGCAAACTTCTGTCTGCGCGCGTTACTCCTCAGAAAAGGCCGGCAAAGTCCGTGGATGATACAGCAATATTCCCAGAAGGAATCCCGCTGCCAGGCCACCCATATGCGCGCTCTGGTCGACGCCGCGGTCAACGATCCCCTGCATGATCATCAGAACAACCATCATTCCCAGCCGGCGCATGCCATCCTTCCCGAAACTCTTTCTGTTCCGGATCACAATGTAGAAAAATGCTCCCGCCACGGCGAAAATGGCTCCGGATGCTCCTGCCGCAACCTTGACGGTTCCGCCCTGCACGCTCATCAAAAACGAAAGCACATTTCCGCAAAGGCCGCCGGCCAGGTAGATGATGAGGAACCGTACCGGCCCGACGACGCTTTCCAGGATATCTCCGAGAAAGAACAGGCTGAACATGTTGTAAGCAAGATGTTCGAAGCCAAAGTGAAGGAACATCGCACTCACAAGGCGCCAGTACTGTCCGTCCTGGACTGCCGGGGTATAGATCGCGCCATGCTCCACCATGAAGCTTGCGTTCGTAGTATCTCCCATGAACGCAAGCACCATGAAAATGACAATGTTGAGCGCAACCATCACAAGGGTGGCTTTGCGTCTGCTTTTCAAAAAATCAAGAAAACTCTGCATATTCTTCCTGTCTGCAAATCCTGGCCATTATGCCGCCGGCCTTACACAGGCTACGTAGTTGATGACATCCTGCTCGGGCGCTTCTATGAAATTATGTCTGTCATCTTCTTTGTCGATCTCGACGTCAACAACGCAGCTGCCTGCCTGAATCGCGCAGCAGGTTCCGCCCATGCGGTAATTGCTGTAGTTGTATGCTTTCGAACCGTAGAATACGGGCCTTCCGTCGGGAAGAGCGGTCTCCATCACCTGTGTCCTGGTCACATCGGAATAGTCGCTGTTACTCTCCATATAAGAGACATCCAGATCTTCTTCAACCGTCTCGCGCGGCGTATCCTGCGTATAGAGGGAATAGCTGACCGTGATGGAATAGCCGTCATCAATGAAGGCAAGGTAATTCGGAGAGCCATAGGACAGCCTCAGGCCCTCCGGCGGGACGATGACGGCTTCCTTGACCTCTCCGGAATAGGTTTCATAGCGGATCGTGTAAGTGCCATCCGCATTCTGGATGGGACCATCCTCGGTATCTTCGCTTCCGCCGGTCACAAGACCGCCATCATCCGTTCCACCGGTCACAAGGCCGCCGTCATCCGTTCCGCCGGTCAGAAGGCCGCCGATCGCATCGGACGGATTGACAACAGATTCCCCGCGGTCCCCCGCGGACTTCGCCTCCTCCGGAACCGTGATCTGGACCGGGGAATTGCAGTCAAAGGATCCCTTCATGTTCAGCGCGCTGACATCGACAGACGCACTCGCGCCTCCGGCGCCCATCATGGAGCTGACCATCATGTTCCCGACCGAAGTGAAGTCGCTTCCGCCCAGATCAACCACGGCGTAAACCGGGAGGAAGGTCGCAGTGTCGATATCGGATTCCATCCGGATCCGGATGCCGGAAAGCACTGCCTCCATCATCTGCATGGTCATGTCATCCAGCGTCTGGCCGGACGCAGACATCATACCCGTCATAAGCGGAAGAAGGTCATTTCCCGACACATCGGCGGTCAGCTGATAGCATTCCTTCCCATCCACCATGACGCTCTGTTGAGACAGGGCTGTCATGCCCAGGATCTGGTCCTGATAATTCGCCACAAGATCCCCCACGGCTGTGGAATCCACCGGAAGGCCTGCCCCGGAAAGGCTGCTCAGCGCGGAAGGATCCCCGGAAAGCATCGCGTCCACTGCCGTCTTCAGCTGGCCGACCTGCTCCGCGTCAGCCGTATTCGCCATCCACTGCATGGAGGCATTCTGCGAGGAGGAATACGTTCCCATGTACGCATCGGCAGTACCGTCTTCCTTCTCCAGGATATACATCTCCATCCTGCCATCCATTCCCTGGCCCATGGCCTCGCCCCGGTATTCCATCTCCAGCATGATCTGAAGCGGATCCAGATTAAGCTGTGTATTCAGATTGAACAGTCCGTTGATCGGAATGGTCATGGAGGCTCCGTTTTCCCCTTCCTGGGAAACGTTCAGGGTCGCGGCTGCCTCTCCTTGTATGTCTGCCTTCAGCGAGCTTGCCTGGGCGATTGCGTTCTTTGACTTTTCCGTCAGCTCCTGGACTGTCATTGCGGAATCAAAGCCTGACAGCATCAGGACTGCGGCCGCGCCGGCGGCGATGGTTGCAACGAGTCTTTTCCTCATGATTTCCTCCTCCTTTTATTCTTGTTTACTGGGTGCCGGTAAAACTCATACAGTTCGGCGTTCATTTTAT
>CACXFW010000194.1 GCA_902767065.1 uncultured Lachnospiraceae bacterium
CAGAATGGGCGGCATAAGCACTCAGGAATTCCTCTTCCCGTCTCTCAGCCTGCTCCCTGATCGTCATCTGACCGCCTTCTTCCTGAAATTCGTCAAAAGCCAGGCAAATCCGCCTGCCGGGATCCCGACGCCTCTTGCCGGCCTTATGTCTCCCGTGATGAGGTCAATGTATTCTTCGCGCTCATTCACCCATGCCGTCTCATCTCCGTCGCCGAAGTTAAACAGCGCGATCAGCTTCTCTCCCTCATAGTACCGGCCGATCCCGAGCACATGATCGTTCCAGGTCTCGACAAGCCACACATCCGCCTCATCCCGGAAGGCCGGATGCTTCAGACGGAGCTTTTCAAGCGTTCTGATCGCTGAAAACAGCCTTCCCTGGACCGTCTTTTTGCTGCGGCGCTTTGCGGCCTTCTTCCAGTCAAGGCTTCCACGGTGAAGGTACCTGGAGTCCTCCATCTTCAGCGGGTCATCATGATAGGTATAGTCATTTTCCTGGGCAATCTCATCCCCGGAATACAGGACGGGAATTCCGCTCTGCGTAAAGAGGAACGCATGCAGCATGATATCCAGACGAAGCGCCTTCTCCAGCTTCTCCTCATCCTTCTCATACAGAGCCGCCTCAATCCCGCACAGGCTCGCTGTCGTTCCGCACAGTCTCGCGTCCCCGAGCCTCGGATCATCGTTATACAGCTCTCCCCTCGCGTCTGAGTGAAAGGAGAGACCGCGGAAGTACTCATTTAAGAACTTCTTGTGGGCGACTTCATCGACCCCGAACTGGCGCAGGAAACCGTAATCAAGGCCCCATCCGATGTCATCATGGCAGCGCAGATAATTCAGGAAGGTATACTCCTTCGGAAGGGCAAATACCGTTTCGAGCTGATGCTTCAGCAGGCGTACATCCTTCGTCGCAACCGTGTGCCAGGTGGTGGCCATCGTTGTGACATTGTAAAGAATATGGCATTCGGGCTTGTCGATCGAGCCGAAATACGGGACAACCTTCGACGGCTCCATCACGACTTCTCCCAGAAGCAGGGTCCCCGGACACACGACCTCTGCCGCCATCCGCATGATCCTGACCAGCGTATGAACCTGCATCAGGTTGCGGCAGGGCGTTCCCAGCTGCTTCCAGATATAGGGAACCGCATCCAGGCGGATGACATCCACCCCCCGGTTGCACAGATACAGCATATTATCCGTCATGTCGTTGAAGACAACCGGATTCCAGTAATTCAGATCCCACTGATACGGATAGAAGGTCGTCATGACAACCTTTCCGGCCTCCTCGCACCAGCTGAAGTTGCCGGGAGCCGTGGTGGGGAAAACCTGCGGTACGGTCTTCTCGAATTCATTCGGAATGGTCCAGTTGTCAAAGAAGAAATACCTGTCCTGGCATTCTTTTTCTCCTGCCCGCGCCCTTCTTGCCCACTCGTGATCCTCGCTGGTATGATTCATCACAAAATCAAGGCACAGGCTCATGCCTCTTCCGTGGCAGGCATCCGCAAGCGCCTCCAGATCTTCCATCGTTCCAAGCGATGGATCTACGCTTCTGAAGTCGGAAACCGCGTAGCCGCCGTCACTGCGCCCCTCAGGACTTTGAAGAAGAGGCATCAGATGAAGGTAATTCACACCACATTCCCGGACATAGTCCAGATGCTCCTCCACGCCCTTGAGAGTTTGCGCAAAGCACTGCGTATACATCAGCATTCCTACCAGGCTGCCGTCCTTATACCACGCGGGAAGCGCTTCCCTGGATTCATCCAGGCGCCGAAGCTCTTCCTTCCTCTCAGAATAATTCTGATACAGCATCGTAAGGAAATAATCAAATGCCTTGTCATCCCCATGATAAAGCTCGCCATAGAGCCATTTCATCTCATCGTAGCATCTGGAAAGCCGTTTCGTGAATACCTCATCCCAGTTTTCTCTTGCGGTCATGTTATACCCTCTTTTCCTCGTCTGGACCGGCCGGCCTGTGTCCGGCGAGGTCTGAACAAGCAGTTTCTTTTTCTATTATAAAGCACTGAGCACCTCAAAGGGTGATGTCTTCAAGGTTCCGGCATAGAAAATAAGAACGGATTCCCTTCCCTGAATCGTCATAATGACGACAGGATGTCCGGGAGAAATGCTACGATGTCCCCGGCTTTCATGGCACGTCCGCCCATCCTTTGCTCTGCCGCGTCCCCGGACAGCGCATGGATCAGAACGCCCGCCTTCGCCGCGTCGGCCGGCTCCACGCCCTGGGCAAGCAGGCTTCCGATGATTCCGGTCAGCACATCGCCGGAACCTCCGCAAGCCATGCCTTCATTTCCATAAACATTCAGGAATGCCTGCTCAGAATCCGTGATCACGGTTCTTGCTCCCTTCAGGACGCATACGCATCCAAGCGCTCCGGCGCAGGTAAGAGCCGTCCGGACCGGGTCCGCCACGATTTCATTTACGCTCCTTGCGCCCTTTTCAAAAAGGGCCGAAAGCCGGCTCATCTCTCCCGGATGAGGAGTAAGGATAGCGTGCGGGGGAAGATAACCGGCCAGTGCAGGGTTTGACGCGATGAGGTTCAGTGCATCCGCATCGGCCACGAGGGGACCATTCCATTCCATCAGAAGGCGCTCGATAAGCGCAAGACTCAGCTCATTCTTCCCCAGTCCGGGGCCGACCGCGACCGCATCCGCCCAGGACAGATACTCAGACAGCGCCCCATCCTCCGGCCACGGCGCAAAGAGCGCCTCCGGAAGGCTGGTCTGCAGGATCACACGGTTTGCCTCATCGGACAGGATCTTCACCAGGCCGCATCCGCTTCGAAGCGCCCCCCTGCCCGCAAGAGAAGCCGCGCCTGCCATATCCTTCGCGCCGGCGATCAGAAGCAGTTTCCCGTAGGTCCCCTTGTTCGCGTCTGGAATCCTCTTCAGGAGCAGGTCCTTCAGGTCTTCCTGCTCCAGCGCGTACACCGGCTCTTCTTCCCATTTCACATGATCGTCCGTGATCCCGACATCCCGGACCAGAATATCCCCGCACAGAAAAGCGCCCGGATATAACATCTGCCCGAGCTTTTCATACTGCATCGTCACGGTCAGGTCCGCCTGAACGGCGCATCCCATGATCTGTCCGCTGTCTGCGCTTACTCCGGAGGGAATATCGATCGCGAGCACCGGCGTATCCACGCGGTTCATCGCGCCGATCACATCCGCGTAGCGGCCGATCACCTCTCTTTTCAGTCCGATTCCGAACAGTGCATCCAGAATCAGGTCGTACCCCTTGAGCGATGCCTCATCCGGAAGTTCCCTCCCTCCGTACCGGCTGAAGATCTGGGCCTGCAGCACAGTCTGCTGCGTCCTGTGATCGTGTCTGCCGACAAAAAGAACCTCCGCGCTCCTTCCGGCAAGATTCAGAAGCCTCGCCGCGGCGTACCCGTCCCCTCCGTTGTTTCCGCTTCCGCAGACAACAAGGATCCTTCTTGCATCCGGAAAACGCTCCAGGACCACATCCCTCACCGCCAGAGCGGCTCTTTCCATCAGCACCTCGGACGGTACCTTAAAATGTTCGATCGTCGCCTTGTCGCACGCAGCCATCTGCTGCGCGTTTAACAGATATCTCATCTTCCATCCTCCCGTCCGGATCTATGCAGAGTCGAAATGATCCTTCTTCCCACAAACCTGTTCAGAAAAATGCCCCGGAGCCATACTCATGGAACAGCCCCGGGGTCATCTTTATCTTCTTTTCTTCAAGGCCGCTTCGAATCTGATACGAATCAGAGCTTTACGTTATAGAAGCTCTCTTTTCCGCGGTACTCAGCCACTTCGCCAAGCTCTTCCTCGATACGGATCAGCTGGTTGTACTTCGCGATACGGTCGGTACGGCTCAGGGAACCGGTCTTGATCTGGCCTGCGTTGGTCGCAACGACAAGGTCAGCAATCGTGGAGTCCTCGGACTCGCCGGAACGATGGGAGACAACTGCGGTGTAGTTGTGCTCCTTCGCCATCTCGATCGCGTCGAAGGTCTCGGTCAGGGTTCCGATCTGGTTCAGCTTGATCAGGACCGCATTCGCGACGCCAAGCTCGATGCCCTTGCGGATGAAGGTGGTGTTGGTAACAAACAGGTCGTCACCTACCAGCTGAATCTTATCGCCAAGGCGCTCGGTCAGCTTCTTCCATCCATCCCAGTCATTCTCGGACAGACCATCCTCGATGGAAATGATCGGATACTTCTCAACCCAGCCGGCGTACAGCTCGATCATCTCGTCGGAGGTCTTCTCGCCTTCTCCGGACCTGGACAGTTCATAGACACCCTTCTCGGCATTGTAGAACTCGGAGGAAGCCGGATCCATCGCGATGCCCATGTCAACGCCCGGCTCGTAGCCGGCAGCCTTCATTGCTTCAACGATCATCTCAAGCGGCTCTTCGTTTCCGTTCTTGCAGGAAGGAGCATATCCGCCCTCATCGCCGACGCTGGTCGCATAGCCGCGGGCTGCGCAGACCTTCTTCAGCGCGTGGAATGTCTCAGCGCCCATACGGACCGCTTCAGCTTCCGTCTTCGCACCGATCGGCATGATCATGAACTCCTGCATGTCAACAGAACCATCCGCGTGCTTGCCGCCATTGAGAACGTTCATCATCGGAGTCGGAAGAACCTTGGCATTCGGTCCGCCAAGATACTTGTACAGCGGAAGTCCGCAGGAATCCGCCGCCGCGCGGGCAACAGCCAGAGAAACGGACAGGGTCGCGTTTGCGCCGAGGACCTTCTTGAACTCGGTTCCGTCGAGCTCGATCATCACCTTGTCGATCTTGGACTGATCAAAGACATTCATGCCGATGATCTTCGGAGCGATCTTCTCGTTGACATTGGCAACCGCCTTCAGGACGCCCTTGCCGCCGTAGCGCTTCTTGTCGCCGTCACGAAGCTCAACCGCTTCTCTCTCACCTGTGGAAGCGCCTGACGGAACAATAGCGCGTCCGAAAGCGCCGGACTGTGTATGGATCTCGCACTCAACAGTGGGATTACCGCGGGAGTCCAGGACTTCACGGGCAACTACTTTCTCAATAGCGTCTGCAAATACATTCATAGCAAATTCCTTTCTCCGTTCCCTGAACGGCACAGTCATTGGTTTTCCCGGACTCGCCGGGCATTTTCTGCTTACAGGAGGATGCACGTGTCCCGCCATCCATCACTGTAATTCATTATAAAGCTTTTCGGGCCTGATTGCCACTACTTTTGTAACAAGTAAGCCAGGCAAAACACCAGAAATATGACAGCCTCAATCCCGTCAAACCCAATCCTGCCGCTTTCGGCGATTCTTCCTTTGCACGATCCGGCTATCCATGCTACGATCTGTCTCATGAAGAAGAGAACACATTATGCCTCCTGTCCGCAGGAGTACCTGACGGCATTCGGACTGAATCCTGAAAAGGTCATCTATTTTGATATTGAAACAACGGGTTTCCGCGCCTCAACCTCGAGCCTGTACATGATCGGCTGGGCAGTGCGC
>CACXFW010000195.1 GCA_902767065.1 uncultured Lachnospiraceae bacterium
ACTTGAATACCCTCCGCAGATTTGTGCGGTTGCAAAAAATCATTATTGATTATAGCAACATTTCCTTTTATAGCCAAGTTCTTTTACATGAAGCTATCGTTGGAAAATGAATCGGTTCCCGTTCACTGCCCCCGCCGCTTCCTGGAAAAGTGTGAGAGGATCACCCACAGCACAATTCCAGCCCATGCCGCTGCCAGAACCACAAGGAGTGCGATCGCAGTCGGCGGCAGTGGTCCGAGATCATTAGCCCCGGCGCTGCCGCTTCCAGCCGCCCTGTTGTTCCCGGCAGCCGCAGTATCTCCATCTGCCGAAGCCGCAGTGTCTTCGGCCGCTCCGCCGCCCTTGCTGCTTCCCGCTGCCTGAATCTGATCCAGGTGATAAAGGTTCCTTGCGTCCTGAAACAGTTCCATGAAGTAATTGTCATCGATCCTCTGATTCCGGCGCGCGCTCTTCGCAGTGTCCTCGATCAGGTATCCCGCCGCGTCGCGAAGCGAAGCCGAGCCGTTAAATACCGGCGTTACGAAGGTCCTATCCTTATAGTCCAGAATCAGCCGGACCGCGTCGATCTTCCCCTGATAATGCTTCTTCTTGTCCGTCCCTGCCGCAGCCAGATACTCCTGATACTCTTTGCTGTCAATCGCCTTGTCCGTAACGGGCAGGTACCCCTCCGTCGACGAATAGCTGATCTGCACCTCATTTGTCAGCAGATACTGCGCAAAGAGCCAGCTCGCCAGAACCTCCTGCGGATCCTCTTTATTGAAAATGCACACGGACGGCCCCTGCGAGATCATTTCCGGATTCTCCGGATCCACCTGCGGAACCGGGCGCACGACCATATCAAAGTCAACAATCTTGTCCGGACTGATGTCGATCAGCGGCGCATCCGACCCCATCCAGGTCGAGCCCGCAGTCGAGTCCACCGCGAAGATACACTGTCCCGCATTCAGGAAATTCGCCGGATAGCTCGAGATCTTGAATGTCGAGAAAGCGCGGCTTGCCGCATGTTTCCCGATCTCATTGAGTATCTCCTTCGTCGTATCGTTAAACAGCAGGATCTCCCCCTCATCCGTCGAATAGCCGGCATCATACTGGCGGAGCATCTGGATCATCATGTTATCGGTGGACTTATACAGAAATGGAATCAGAACCTTCTGCCCGTTCAGCCGGAAGACTTCGTCCTCTCCCTTCTTTTCCTTCTCCATCGCCGCCTCGCTGACTTCCCAGACAAAGTCCCAGGTCAGCACGTCCGGCACCTCGTAGCCAAGCTTTTCCACATAATCCCTGTTGATGTAGCAGGCCTCGGTAGACCGCATGAACGGCAGAGCGTAGAGCCAGCCGCCGATCCGGCACTCATCGAGGAACTTCGGGACTATTTCCTTCATCGTCGGCGAATCATATGCCAGCTCTGATCCTCCCAGCCCGTACTTCCGGTCCTGCGCCAGATCATCCAGCGGCACCACCACATTTTCGCCGCTCATGTAAGTAGCGATGTTGTCCGGATACGTGATGCACACGTTCGGCGTCGTCCCGGTGGAAATGTTCGTGATGACGTCGTTATAAATGTCTCCGTAGTTTGTGTACAGACGGATCTGGACGTCGATGTTCGGATATAGCGCCTCGAAGTTCTCCACTGCCTGGTTATAAATCTTCACCTGCGTCTTGTTCGTGTCATTTTTGGCCCAGAAGGTAATCTCATACTTCTTTCCGGTATCAAAACTGTTCGGCACGGAAAATGCAACAGATTTCACCTTCCCGTGGCATCCCCACACAAGCATCGCAGTCAGGACAACCGCAGCTAACATCAGGATCCTTTTATTCATCTGACGCCCTCTTCCCATTCGACGCTCCCCGATATACTGATCAATATTTCTGCCTGTACGGTTGCCATGCAGCCACCCCCCTGATGAGCAAAACGCGGATGCGCAGGCAGCCGCCCCGCAATCCCCGCGTTACCCTTTCGTGCCGCCCCGCAATACGCCTTCCATGATCTTATTTCGAAAGAGCAGGAACAGCACGATCAGCGGTACCGAAATCACGACGACCGCGGCCATCATCGCAGGAATATTCTCGCGGCCGAAGCCATTTTCCCGCAGCTCCTGAATCCCGTTCGACACCAGAAAGTATTCCGGGTCATCCGTGATCAGGCGCGGCCAGACATAAGCATTCCAGCACTCGATCACCTTCAGGATGATGATCGTGATGACCGTCGGCCTGCAGATCGGCACCAGCACGCGGAGCAGATATTTCATGTCACTGGTTCCGTCGACCTTCGCCGCCAGGTACAGGTTGTCCGGAACCATTTCGAAGTTTTCCTTGAGAAGGTACACATAGAACACCGACATGACCGACGGCAGAATCAGGCCCGGGAAGGAATTGCGCAGCCCCGCATTGGTAATCGTCACATAATTCGTAATCACCACAAGCTCATTCGGCAGCATCATCAGCGACAGGAACAGCGCGAACACAAGATTCTTGCCGCGGAACTTCAGCCTGGCGAAGGCAAATGCCGCAAGCACGCCCACGATCACCATGATGACCGTGGTGATCACGGTAAAGATCAGCGTATTCACAAGATACCGTCCCAGCGGCACCTGGGTAAATGCGTTGACGTAGTTCTCAAGCGTTGGGTTCCTCGCGATGAGAGACGGCACGAACTCCGAATTGTACGCGCTGTAGCTCTTCAGGGACGTGATCACCATCCAGTAAAATGGAAACAGTACAATCAGCGCCCACAGGCTCAGAAAAATGTATGTTATGGCCTTTGTCAGATTTCTCTTCTTCATGCCTGTTCCTCAGGAAACTCAATGTTACTATTCACGGCCGTGATTAGTAACAACTCAATAATACACATGCCTTCTGCTCACCATCAGGTTGATCACCGTAATGG
>CACXFW010000196.1 GCA_902767065.1 uncultured Lachnospiraceae bacterium
CCCGCAATACGTGGCAGCCCGCAATACATGGCAGCCTGTCAGCCTGTCACATGCGGATGGTCAGAACATTCAGCCCCATGACGCTCTGGTATCTGATATCCTTTGCCCCTCTGTATACAAGCCGGATCCCGATTCCCTTTACACGGTCCTTCTGATTGATAACCTCCATCTGTTCGGACGGATCGAAGGGGATACAGTCGTCCTTGATCCGCAGGATCACATCATCTCCCTTGTGGACCACACGGATATCGACGGAGTGGGACTTTCTGTCCTTGTTGAATCCGTGTTCCACCACGTTCGCCGCCATCTCTTCCAGGAACAGTCCTGAAAAATAACCTGTCCTTTCGCTGATTCCCCGCCTCCGGCAAAAATCGATCACCTGCTGTGAAACATGGACAACTTCGTCAATGCTGCGTACGGTAATATCGATACGCGCGTCTTTTGTGACGCCGAAATCGTCCGGAATCATCAGCACCTGTTCAATGCTCCGGGGGAATGATTTCCGCTTGACCCAGGACCAGAGAACGACAAACAGTATGCACCCGATGCTGCAGAAGACATAGGAGAAACATACGGCGTTGAATCCCATGAATCTGATCAGCAGCGCGGAAAAGCCCGCGATAAAGACCAGACTGTCAAGCAGGGTAAGCGTATGAGCCAGCAGCTGTTGCCCCGAAGCTTTCGCATAGCCGGAGAACTGCATGCGGATCACGGTGAAAGGCAGACACAGCGGTATGATACGGAATGCCGCAGTGGTCATGCGGCAGACCGGATCCGCCGGATCCCGGAAAAACAGCTGGGCCAAAGGCCCGGCGAGCATGATCACGGCCGCTGAAACGCAGACAATCAACGGTACGCACCTGTACAGGATTACCCGCATGACGTTCACCAGGGATTCCCGATCCTCCTCACCGACGCTGACACTCATCAGCAGCAGGGCCACCGCCTGCATACCGTACAGAATGGCCCAGACGTTATCCAGCAGTGAAACGGCGGCCGCATTGGCAGACAGCCCGGCGGATCCGATATAACGGCTGATCAGCGCATTCACGATAAAGCCGCATACCGCCAGATAGCCGTAGCTGATCGCATCCGGGAACCCTGTTTTCATAATATCCCATGCGTGGCCAGGCCGCGCTCCCGAGAAGGACAGCTTCAGCATGGATCTGCCGGAGAAGAAATATTTCAGTTCGATCAGCAGGAATCCCCACATGCTGATGGAAGATGCCAGCGACAGGCCGAACTCACCCATTCCCAGCGTGACCACAAACAGAAAGGTCAATCCGGGATTCAGGACCAGGTAGACGACGCTTGCCAGGATTGCTTCCTTCCTTCTGTTTTCAAGGGCCATGAAAGTAGCGAGCAGAAGCCTCAGAAGACTCGGGAGAATCCCGACAGCCCGGCCGAGGATGTAGTGATTCAGGGATACGCGCACAGCCTCATCCGCCGTGAAGATCCGCGTAAGACCTGTCAGGGTGCCCAGCACGAGAACCGCAATCGAGAGCGCAGAGAATCCGATCGTCAGCACAAGCCCCGTTGAAAACATGTTCTGGGCTCCTTCCCGCTCTTCTTTTCCAATGTATCTGGCGCACAGAATCTGAGCGCCGGTAGCAATCAGCATGCTGATCCCCGTGATAAACAAGTCGATCGGGTTATAAAGTCCGACGGCGCTCATCGCGCGGGCGCCGATATAATTACTGGCGAACAGGCTGGAAATAATATCGTTGACTGGCGTAATCAGCTGTGCCAGGATCTGAACAGGCAGCAGCCGGAAGAAAAGCCTGGACATGAACCCGATATCAGATCTATGTTTATTCATGAAGGCCTCCTGTGATGTCAATAAAGTCTGGAAGCAGGCAGTCAGACGATGAACACCGTGATGGTTCAGGATGATGAACGCCGTGATGGTCCAGGGTGAATGATACCATAAAACAATTCATCCACTTTTTTGCCGGACTTACAGCACCCCGAACAATGCGGTAAGGTCGGCATCTTCGATGATGCGCCCGCTCCTGCTCTCAGCATTCGCAAGCATGCTTTCAACGCGGCTTTCCAGCGTCACATCGATAAATCGATCCACGTCGATCCCCCGGAGGTTGAAGAAGAAAAAGGGATTCTCGTCGAAACGGACGCCGATTCCATACATCGCTGCAGCAACATGCTTGCACATCAGAGCCCAGTCCGGGCAGCTGCAGCTGAAACTGATCTCCCTAGAGGCCGGAAACAGTCCGCCGTCTCCGGTAAAGAGTTCTTTCAGGTCTTCCGGGAACTCCCCATTGATCAGTTTCTCCATATTGCTGATCTTCCGGCCGCACTTTTCGATAATCTTCTGGCACTTCTCCTCTGACAGCGGGCTGATCCGGATCTCAACCTTATAAGGGGTTTTCCTGCTGCCCTGCACACGCGCAGTCACCTTCCCCTTTGCAATCTTCAGGTCTACGACCGTTCCCGAACGGACATACCGTTTCCCCCGTTCGATCCGGCTGGCATAATCCGCATAGCGTTCCAGGTTGTCACACCAGGCCCTGCCCCACCAGCTTGTACAGATCTCCCCCTTTTTCCCGGCGGGAATTGCCGGCTCAAAAGCTTTCCCCTTTTTCGCCGCGCTTTTCACACTCTCTTCCGCCCGGCGGCGCAGTTCCACCACGGAGGGCTGTGAAAATGACATTGTATTCCAGTATCTGCTCATTCCTGCCTCCCCA
>CACXFW010000197.1 GCA_902767065.1 uncultured Lachnospiraceae bacterium
ACATGTGGTTCTACGCTGCACTGCAGGAACTTTTGCCTCCAGTGCAGACCGCTCCGTTGCCGGAACGGGTTTTAATATTTCCCGGATGTAACTATTCAGCACCCCATGAATTCTCACAAAATCAGGACGGGGAGTTTACTCACCGGACGATTATTGAGAATTCATGGGGCGGGCAAGGTGCGAAGCACCTCTGACCGCCCACAATGAAAAGCGCGAAGCGTTCCGAGTAAGTGGGGGTGCTGAATAGCTGCTCTTTTCTTATGCCAGAAACTCTCTTGCCGTCTTTGCGATTCCCTCGCCATTCATTCCATAATAGTCAAATACTTCCTTCGAGGTTCCGGTAATCACATGGCTGTCCGGAAGCGCGATATTCTTTACCTTCCGCGGGCAGTATTCTCCGACCACCTGGCTCACCATCGAACCGAGTCCTCCGAACGGAGAATGCTCTTCCACCGTAAGAACAGCCTTTGCCTGCTGCGCATACCGGATGACCGCTTCCCGATCCAGCGGTTTTACGCAGTACATATCGAGAACCGTCGAACTGATTCCTTCCTTCTCCAGAAGCTTTGCCGCATCCAGCGCGGGCCGGACCATCTCGCCCGCAGCCACGAACAGAATGTCCTTTCCTTCTTTTAAAACGGTCGCCCTGTCCATCTCAAAGGGGCAGTTTTCTTCTGTGTAAATGTCCTCGACCGGATTCCTTCCGGTACGGATGTATGCCGGCTTCTCATCCTGAAGAAGCGCTTCCACCAGCTTCCGGGTCTGGTGCCGGTCACTCGGAAGGTAGACACGCATGTTCGGAATCGCGGCCATTCCGGCAATATCCTGCGCGGAATGGTGGCTCATTCCAAGCGCTCCGTAGCTGATGCCGCCGGAGATGCCGATCAGCTTGACGTTCGTATTCGAGTACGCGACATCGACCTTGCACTGCTCAAAGCTCCTGGTCGAAAGGAAGCATGCCGGAGAGGCCGCAAAAGGCTTCTTTCCTGCCTTGGCCAGTCCCGCGGAGATCCCGACAAGATCCTGCTCCGCAATGCCGACCTCCACAGCCTGCCCGGGGTAAGCGTCGAAGAAGGCGGCCAGGGACGCGCTTCCCCTCGAATCGCTGCACAGTACGACGATCTCCTTATCTTCCTTTGCCTTCTCCATCAGGACTTCACAGATGACTTTCCTGTTCGGTATCTTATTCATTGATCGCAGCCTCCTTTCCGGCTTTCAGATCCCTCATGATCTGCTCATATTCTTCCTCGTTCGGCAGGTGATGATGCCAGCCGGCCTTATTCTCCATGATGGGTGACCCCTTTCCCTTGATGGTGTCGGCAATGATCACCGTCGGATCCCCCTTGTGTGCGCGCGCTTTCGCAAATGCATCTTCCAGGGCGTCAAAGTCATTCCCGTCACACTGGATGACATTCCATCCAAACGCGGACCACCTCTTCTCCTGGTCATCCTGCTTCATGACATCTTCGGTATTCCCGGAGATCTGAAGGTGATTGCGGTCCACAATCGCGCAGAGATTGTCCAGGTTGTAATTATGCGCGGACATCGCGCCTTCCCAGACGCTTCCCTCTGCCAGCTCGCCATCGCCCATCAGAACGTAGACCCTGCTCGGACGCCGGTCCATCTTCGCCGCGATCGCCAGGCCGACCGCCACCGGAAGTCCGTGGCCGAGAGATCCGGAGTTCATCTCCACGCCGGGAATCACATTGTTCGGATGTCCGATAAACTCTGACCCGAAATGGGAGAATCTCGCGATCGCATCCTCCAGGTCATAGAAGCCCTTATGTCCCAGAATCGTATAGAAGCTCTCCACCGCATGCCCCTTGCTCAGGATAAAATAGTCGCGGTTCGGATCATTCTGGTTTTCCGGAGAGATATTCATTTCCTTAAGATAGAGCTGCATCAGGATCTCCATCTCACTCATGTCGCCGCCGATATGTCCGCCGCCCCCGCTCATGATCATCCTGACCGTATCCATACGGTAGTCATAACTCAACGCTTTCATCTCTTTGTCCATTCTCTGTCTCCTCCGTTCCTTCTGACTCCTGAATGCTGCTTTCCTGTTTTAAAAATGTTCTGTTTGGCATATCTGTTTGTTTTGTTATGCACATAATAGCACCATAAATGTTCTTTGTCAACCCTATAATGTTCTATTTCAAACTTTTTATTTGAATATTTGTCTTATTTCGCACAGTCTGATATAATATGATTACAGCGCCAAAAGCCTGACCTCCACGCAAGCTTGCTTGCGTTGGAGGGAAAGGGGCGCTGGACGTCCAGTGGACGTCTGTTTAGCGCCGACCGGAGCGGAGCGTAGAAGTTGGCGCGCCCCTACATGA
>CACXFW010000198.1 GCA_902767065.1 uncultured Lachnospiraceae bacterium
CAGATCCCCTGTCAACACAGTATTCCCTGATCGAGATGGAGGAGGAGGACGGAAAGCCGGTCAGAAACTGGTGCGTGATCCGGAATCAGAAATATGATGCAGAGGTAATCAAAAAGGTCTGTCTTTCCGGCCGGGAGAAGGAATATGCGCTGACGCTGGAAAAGAACCAGGATTCTGTGGATGAGTATCTGTTCGGAAAGAACAACAGGAAGTTCCTGACAGCGTACCAGAAGCTGTGTGACAGCTTCCAGGAGGAGAAGATCCTGTTCCGGGCGGAGGAAAGGGCTGAGATTGAATGGATGATCTACAGGGAGGATTCTTCCAATGCCCTGGCGTTTAAGGTCGGAAATACCCGGAAGTATATCGTCAAGGATGCTTCTGAATTCCTGGATGCCTTCAAGAGCGGGCAGACCATCCAGTATGGAAAGGATCTGATCCTGACCCATGATCCGGACAATCTGAATGACTCAGACGCGGCGATGATCAAGCTTCTGATGGCAGTGAAGACGGCAAAAGGGCGTAAGTCGGACAAGAAGAACAGGCGGTATCTTACGGTCAGCGACAGCGTACTGGCCGGCCTGTTTGAGGGATTGTCCGGGAGAATGATCTCCTACAATGATGAGCCGTGCCTTGTCCGCCTGGAGAAACAGAAGGTCCGCCTTCTGGTGGACAGGAAATATGTGCTTTCTACGGATCTTCAGAAGGGGAAGCAGGAATTTCTGAATCTGATCGGAAAAGGATACGTTGTCACCTCCCGGGGGGAGAGTCTCCCTCTGGTGATCGACTGTGTGGAGGGAAATGCCGGGGAGACCGGGCTGATTGAGCTGGTGGATCAGAATCCCCATGTCAGCATCAGGCCGATTCTGAAGGATTTCAAGAAGAATGTTTACTCCAGGTATTTTGAACTGTTTGACGTGGATAAGAGCCTGGCGGAAGATTTCAGACTCAGCGCGATCCGGCTGAACACCTATTTTGATTATGAAAAGTCAGCCATTACGCTGGAGACGAAGATCTATAAGAATGATAAGCTGATTACGCCGGACCAGCTGAATGAGAAGATGGATCTTTCCAGATACGAGCTTTTGCAGAACTATCTGACGGAGCTGGGATTCTGCGAAGGAGTTCTGGAGGATGAGAGCCGGATCCTTTCATTTTTCAAAATGGACTTCACCCGGCTGAAGAGCCTGACCAATGTGTATCTGTCAGAGCAGCTGCAGAATAAGGAGATCAAATCCATCGGCAGGCCTGTGATCAGAGTCACCTACAAGAACAATATCGTACAGGCATTTCTGGAGAAGAGCGAGTATTCGGAGGAGGATCTGCAGAAGATCCTGGCCGGGATCCGGAAAAAGAAGAAGTTTATTCTGCTCAGCGATAACAGGATTGTAGACCTGGACAGCGACGCGGCAAGGGATTTCGCGGATACGGTGCAGGATTTCGGATTGAATCCCAAAGATCTGTATCATAAAAAGCAGATTTCCATGGTAACCGCCATCAAGGCATTTGCCCATGAAAAAAGCTGTAAGGCTGACCGGTATCTCAGGGATATGATCGAGGAGATCAGGTCATTTAAGGAGGCGGACATCCCTGTTCCGAGGCTGGCCGGAGAGCTGAGGGATTACCAGACAGAGGGCTTCAACTGGCTGACGATTCTGTCGCGATACGGAATGGGAGGGATTCTGGCGGATGATATGGGCCTGGGCAAAACGATTCAGGTGATTGCCATGATCAGGGCGGATTCCACCCGCAAACCAAGCCTGGTTGTCTGCCCCAAGAGCCTGGTTTTCAACTGGATCAGCGAATTCGCCCGTTTTGACCCGGAGACGGAGGTTGTGGAGATCTATGGGACGGACAGTGTCAGAAAGGAGCGGATCGCGGGCATCAACTATAAGAAAAAAACGGTCTATGTGACGTCTTACGATTCGCTGCGCAATGATATTTCCTCCTATACCGGGGAATTCAATTACGGGATTCTGGATGAGGCGCAGTATATCAAAAATGTCCATGCCCAGAAGACGAAGTCCGTGAAGGAGCTGAAGATCTGCCACCGGTTTGCGTTGACCGGAACCCCGATCGAGAACAGCGTGGTGGATCTGTGGAGCATTTTTGACTTCATCATGCCGGGCTACTTTGAGGAGCTGTCCAGGTTCCGGGAGAGTGATACGGCCGGAATCGCCCGGAAGGCCGCGCCGTTTATTCTGCGCAGGGTGAAGGAGGATGTGCTGGATGACCTTCCGCCGAAATATGAGCGGGTCCTGACCGCGGACATGGGCAGGGAGCAGCGCAGGCTGTATGAAGCGATGCGTATGGATGCAAGGAAGCGGCTGGAAGAGGGCGGGAAGGCTTTCGACGTCCTTCCATATCTGACCAGGCTCCGTCAGATCTGTGTGGATCCGGGCATGTTCCTGGATCACTACAAGGGTGGCAGCGGGAAGCTGGATCTTTTGGAAACGCTGATTCCGGAATACCTGGAAAATGGTCACCGGATTCTGATTTTCTCCCAGTTTGTGAAAGCGCTGGAGTCTGTCAGAAGCCTCCTGGAGAAGCTGCAGATCTCTTCTTATTTCCTGAGCGGAGCCACTTCCGCGAAGGACCGGATTGACATGATGGATTCTTTCAATAACGGAAGCGGGACGGATGTGTTCCTGGTATCCCTGAAGGCGGGGGGAACCGGCCTGAACCTGACAGGCGCCGACACGGTCATCCATCTGGATCCCTGGTGGAATGTGGCTGCTGAAAATCAGGCGTCCGACCGGACACACCGGATCGGGCAGAAGCGCAATGTAGAAGTACTCCGGCTGATCGCAGAGGACAGTATTGAGCAGCGCGTGGTAGAGCTTCAGGATATTAAGAAGGAAGTGATCCGTCAGGTCATTTCCGATGATGACGGATCCGTGACCAGCGCGAGCCTGGAGGA
>CACXFW010000199.1 GCA_902767065.1 uncultured Lachnospiraceae bacterium
TGAAGAATTCTATTCGGCAATAGATTTCGTTCGCGAGTATAAGAAACGATCGTTTATTAAGGAGTGGGCTGTATGTCAGAAAATATCATCGATGTCGACCATCTGTCGATCCGCTTTAACCTTGGCAATGTGAAGGTCAACAATCTGAAAGAATATACGATCAAGCGGCTGAAGCATGAGCTCACCTTCCAGGAGTTTCTTGCGCTGAAGGACGTTGACCTGCATGTGAAGAAGGGCGAGGCGTGGGGACTGATCGGGACAAATGGCTCCGGCAAGAGTACGCTTCTGAAAACGATCACCGGTATTCTGAAGCCCTACAAGGGGCAGGTGCGGGTGCGCGGGAAGATCGCGCCGATGATTGAGCTCGGCGCCGGATTTGACCAGGAGCTGACCGCGCGGGAGAACATTTTTCTCAACGGTGCGGTCCTGGGCCATTCCAGGAAGTTCATGGAAGAGCATTTTGACGAGATCGTGGAGTTCGCCGAGCTGGAGCGGTTCCTGAATTCTCCGATCAAGAATTATTCCTCCGGGATGAAAGCGCGGCTGGGCTTCTCCGTCGCGACCATGGTGGATCCGGACATCCTGATCTGCGACGAGGTTCTGGCGGTGGGCGACGCGAATTTCCGCAAGCGCTGCAGCGAGCGCATGCAGCAGATGCTGTCCGGCGGAACGACGCTTTTGTATGTGTCGCACGATATTGAATCCGTCAAGCAGCTTTGCGACCATGTCCTGTGGCTGGACCACGGGGAGGTGCTGATGGCCGGGGATCCGGAGACGGTATGTGACGCGTATTCAACCAGGCTGGATAAGGTGTATTCCTTCCGCCGCAAACTGGAACAGGATAAGGAGCAGATGGAACGGGGAGAGTATGTGGATTATCTGGTCGTCGGCGCGGGGCTTTTCGGCTCTGTCTTCGCGCATGAGGCCAGGAAAGCGGGAAAGAAAGTCGCGGTGATCGAGAAGAGGGATCACATCGGCGGGAACATTTACACACAGAAGATGGGCGGGATCAATGTGCACAGGTACGGCGCCCATATTTTCCATACTTCGGACCGGAAGGTCTGGGATTATGTGAACCGGTTTGCGGAGTTTAACCAGTATATCAACGCGCCTGTCGCAAGGTATAAGGATGAGCTTTACAACCTTCCGTTCAATATGAATACCTTCTCGAAGATGTGGGGCGTGGTGACGCCGGAGGAGGCCCGGGCGAAGATTCAGGAGCAGATCCGGGAGCTTGCCATTACCGAGCCGAAGAATCTGGAGGAGCAGGCGCTCTCGCTGGTGGGCCGGGATGTGTACGAGAAGCTGGTGAAGGGATACACGGAAAAACAGTGGGGAAGAGACTGCAAGGACCTGCCGGCATTTATCATCCGGCGGCTGCCGCTTCGTTTTATCTATGACAATAACTATTTCACGGACCGGTATCAGGGGATCCCGATCGGGGGGTATACGCAGATCGCGGAGAAGCTGCTGGCGGGCGTTCCGACGCTTTTGAATACCTCCTGGAAGGAGTACAGCACCCGGCATCCGGACAGCTACGGCAAGGTGATCTTCACCGGCCCGATCGATGAGTACTTTGACTATTCCCTCGGACGTCTGCAGTTCAGGACGGTGCGGTTTGAAACCGAGGTGCTGGAGACGGACAATTATCAGGGGAACGCGGTCGTCAATTATACGGAACGGGAGGTTCCGTGGACCCGGATCATCGAGCACAAGTGGTTTGAGTTCGGGAAGGATGCCTCCGGAAATGACATTCCGGGGACGGTGATCTCGAAGGAATTTTCCATGGAATGGGAACCCGGCATGGAACCGTATTATCCGGTCAATGACGACGTGAACGGGAATCTGTACGGAAAGTACCGGGAACTGGCGCAGAAGGAAGAAAATGTGATCTTCGGCGGAAGGCTCGGGACCTATCAGTATTACAATATGGATCAGGTGATTGCCAACGCCCTGAGCCTGTGTGAGAAGGAGCTTGGCCGGCGGGTGACGCTGAAGCGCTAAAGGCGCCGGGCCGGTCAATGCGCCGGGCCGGCAGATGCGCCGTAGCGGTCAACGCGCCGTAGCGGTCGATGCGACGGGCGGGTCGATGCGTCGTAGTCTTCGATGCGAAGTATCGGCAAATGGTAATTATTCAGCACCCCCTGGAATTGCTCATGATCCAGTCAGATAAGCTTGCTTATCTGACGGATCTGAGCGGTTCCAAGGGGCGGACAAGCGGTGAAACCGCTCTGTCCGCCCACAGCGAAGAACACGAAGTGTTCTGAGCAATGAGGGTGCTGAATAGTTACGACGTTTTTAAGGCGGGGATACAGACACAGGGCGGCGGGGCTGTGAATAGTAACGAAAGCATTTCAAAGTGTGACGCTTCTGAGCTTTTTGTGTGATATTGTTGAACTAACAATCTAAAATGGTGAAGTCTCCGGCGGATGCCGCGCTCACGAAGCCAGAGGCAGCGGAAGCTGCCGCGCGCAGAGGCCAGGTCTTGTCGGCGGCGGAATGGAAAAGGAGGTTTATCTGTTATGGAAGTCAAAAGGATCAGCATTCGTGAAGCGAAGAAGCGTATCAAGAGTGATCCGGAGCTTAGCAAGATGCTGGTTCGCAGCGGATGGAAGGAGATCGCGCTCGACCTTGATGGAGACGGGATGGCGGATGTGTCATTTTCCGCTGAAAAGCCCGGAAGAAAGATTGATACGATGGCGGTTGATCTGAGTGGAAACGGAGAATACAATCTCTATCTGCATGATCTTGACGGCAACGGAATTCCGGATCTCGTTCTGCTGGCTGAGGATGGAGCGGAAGAGAGAGCGGTTGTCGCCTTTGGCGGAGAGGTCGAGCTGGGCTTTGTCAATCTTGGCGTCAAGATCGCGAACCTGCTGGTTGCAGAGGACTTTATGAACCGGGAGCTGGGGATTTCCCTGGCAGACCTGGCCGCGTACCTGAAGCTTCATGCTGCGGCCATGCTGCTTGAGCTTGATAAGCGGGCAAACGCGCAGGGAATCGACAGGGTCTACTATTATCTGAATGATGCCGGAACCTACTACCTGGCAACTGTTGACGGGACGAAACCGAGGGTCAGGCCGTTCGGGACGATTCTCATCGACGATGGAAAGCTGTACATCCAGACAGGAAAATCGAAGGCCGTATCGAAGCAGATCAGCCAGAATCCGTTTGTGGAGATCAGCGCCAGCATGAATAACGGAACCTGGCTTCGCGTTGAGGCAAAGCTCGTGGAGGACGACAGCCACGATGTCAAGGTGAAGATGCTTGAGAAGATGCCGGCCCTGAAGGCGATGTACAGCGCGGACGATGACAATATGCAGATGTTTTATCTGAAGGATGCGAAGGCGACCTTCTGCTCCTTTACCGCACAGCCGGAGGAAGTCACCTTCTGAGCGGATCCTGATGATGAAACCTTAAACCGGCTGCATAAGCTGCGGCCTGGAAAAGTGGCAACGATGAGAAAAGAATAGGAGGAAATGAGTTTTGCGCAGATTCAGAAGAATAAGACAAACCTGTACCCTGGCCATGACAGCGGCGATGGTCGTGTCATGCACCGCAATGGCGGAGGAAGGAACCGGCCTGAATCCGGATACGAAAGAGCCAACACAGTATACGATTGACGCGAATAATGAGGTTTACGCCCTGCTTGATTTTGAAGATGAGCGCGAGCTGGAGAATGCACAGCGCGGCCTGATCGCGGCTCCGGACAGCCTGGTGATCAAGACGGACACCGGAAAGGTGGCGTGGAGCCAGGATGCTTATGCGTTTCTGGATGAAGAAGCGCCTGACAGCGCGAATCCCAGCCTGTGGAGAAACACGCAGCTCAACCATGTCTATGGCCTGTTCGAAGTGATGGACGGGATCTATCAGGTCAGGGGATATGACATGTCCAATATTACCTTCATCAAGGGAAACACCGGCTGGATTATCTATGATCCGCTGATGACGGTAGAGTGCGCGCAGGCGGCGTTCGAGCTTTTGAAGGAGAATGTGGGGGATTATCCGGTAAAGGCAATTCTCTATTCCCATTCTCACGTAGACCATTTCGGCGGCGTGGAAGGAATTGTGTCAGAGGATCAGGTGGAGAAAGAGGGAATCCTGATTATCGCTCCGGAGGGGTTTGAAGAGCATGCAGTGAGCGAGAATGTCTATGCGGGAACAGCCATGGGCAGACGCGCCAGCTATCAGTACGGCACTTTGCTTCAGCCCGGAGAGAAGGGGGCTTTGTGCATCGGAATCGGCATGGGACAGTCCCATGGAACGACATCCTACATTTCCCCGAATACGATTATTTCCGAGACGGGGCAGAGGATGGTTGTAGACGGCGTGATCATGGAGTTCCAGCTCACGCCCGGAACGGAAGCCCCGGCCGAGATGAACACCTGGTTCCCGCAGAAGAAGGCGCTGTGGATGGCGGAAAACTGCACGGGAACCCTGCATAACCTGTATACGCTCAGAGGCGCGGAGGTGCGCGACGGACAGGCATGGGCAAACTTCCTGATGGAGACCCTGAAGCTGTACGGCAAAGATGTTGAGGTGGTGTTCCAGGCGCATAACTGGCCGCACTGGGACAATGCGAATATTGTGGAGTACGTCCTCAATACTGCAGCCGCCTATAAGTTCATTAACGATCAGACGCTTCTGTACCTGAACGAGGGATACACCAGCACTGAGATCGCGAACATGATCGAGCTCCCGGAGGAGCTGAAGAAGAACTGGTACACCAGGCAGTATTATGGAACGGTCGCTCACAACTCCAAGGCGGTATACCAGAAGTATATGGGCTGGTATGACGCGAATCCGATTCATCTGGGAGAGCTGGAGCCGACAGAGCGCGCGAAGAAATTCGTGGAATACCTGGGCGATGTGGACGAAGTGCTCCGCAAGGCCAGGGAAGACTATGACAAGGGAGAGTACCAGTGGGTTGCGGAGATCACCGACATGCTGGTCTTTGCGGATCCGCAGAATCAGGACGCCCGCTATCTGTGCGCGGATGCTCTGGAACAGCTCGCGTACCAGGCGGAAAGCGGAACCTGGAGAAACGCTTATCTGTGCGCGGCGCAGGAGCTTCGGTTTGGCACCAATACGGATCCGGCTACCCGCGCGACCACGAGCGGCGGGATTACGTCCCATATGACGCCGGAAATGATTCTGCAGTATCTTGGGATCTATACCGACAGCAATAAGATTGAATACCTGTCCTTTACGGCGAATATCATCCTTCCGGAGGCTTCCTATGTCCTGGCGGTGAAGAACGGGGTTGTTCTTTATGAGAAGGGGAACCTCCATGAGAAGGCGGACGCCACATGGACGACCACAAGACAGGGGCTGTTCGCCATTGCGCAGAACAATCAGGACGGAATCAATTCCCTGGTTACGCAGGAAGGCGACACCACGCTGCTTGAGCGTCTGATGGAAGGAAATGTCGCGGCGGATATGGATATGTTTTTCCATATCATTGAACCGTAATCATCCGGCCTGAAGACCTGCGCCCATCCGGGCGGCAGTCATATACTAGTTCACGTTAATGGCTGCCGAAGGCAGACATGTTACTTGAACTGCATATACCGCGGTGAAGAATTCTATTCGGCAATAGATTTCGTTCGCGAGTATAAGACCGGCCATAAAGACGGTACAGACA
>CACXFW010000200.1 GCA_902767065.1 uncultured Lachnospiraceae bacterium
CTTTCCGGCGAACAGCGTTCCGGCCGGCACTCCGTTTACAATGTCATACAGGACCTCCGGCCTCTTTCCGTTGCAGATCGTCACATCAATTCCCTGCCTGGTCGCCAGTTCCGCCGCCTGCAATTTGGTCCGCATACCGCCTGTGCCGCGCCTCGAGCCTGCCCCTCCCGCAAGGCAATAGAGGGAATCATCGATCTGATCAATCCGGGGAATCAGCTTCGCCTTCGGGTGAAACCTCGGATCCGCCTCGTAGAGGCCGTCAATATCGGACAGAATCACCAGGCGCTTCGCCTGCACCAGGACTGCGACAACAGAAGAAAGCATGTCATTGTCGCCGAACAGAAGGTCCTTGGACTCGATCTCCGTATAGTTCACGGAGTCATTTTCATTGACGATCGGAATGATCCCGCTCTCAAGGAGCGCGTGGAAGGTGTTCGTCAGGTTCTCCTTCTTCTCCTCCTGCTCAATATCAGACGCGTTCAGCAGGATCTGGGCAATCGTATGCCCGTACTCCCCGAAGAACTTGTCGTACAGGAACATATTCTGGCATTGCCCCACTGCCGCAGCCGCCTGTTTCATCCGCATGGACTTCGGCTTCTCCTTCAGCCCCATCTTGTGGCTGCCCACCGCGATCGCCCCCGATGATACAAGGATCACCTCATATCCGAGATTCGCGATATCACTCAGGATCAGCGCCAGTTTGTCAAACGCCCTCAGGTTCGTATTTCCCGCCTCGTTTGTCAGGGTCGATGTACCGACCTTTACCACAATTCTGTTCTGCACCAAAGCCATAGTCTGATCATCCTCTCCATAAAACCGGTTTCAATCTTGGGACCAGCAGGGTGGAAATGACCCCGATCGCCGTTCCCGTTACCAATCCTGCGACAGCCAGCGGGAGAAAATAGTATCCAATGCGCACATTCTCCACCAAAAGCGCAGCGACCGCCACCTGAGCGGCATTGTGCGCCACGCCGCCGATCAGGCTCACGCCTGTCAGGGAGAAGGCGCCGGTCCGCTTTACCAGTGCCATGCACACAAGGCTGAACAGGGCGCCTGCCGCGGAAAAAGCGATGCTGAACAGGTTCCCGAACAGGAAGCCGGAAGCAAGGATCCTGACCAGGTTCACCAGCGCAGCCTCCCTCCAGGAGTACAGGTACAGGACCGTTACGATCGCCGCGTTCGGAAGTCCCAGCTTCATTCCCGGGATCCCCGCAAAGAAGGGAATCAGCGATTCCACATATCCCAGGATCAGGGCCGCGGCGCACATCAGTCCCAGATAAGCCGTCTTGCGCGCCATCTTACAGCCAGCCCTTCAGAATCTTCAGGACAGAATCCTCCATCATCGGTCCGATCACCTCATCTGCCGCATCCTTGACCTCCTGCCGCGCGTTTTCAACCGCATAGCTGTGCCCTGCCAGCTTCAGCATCCCGATATCATTTCCATTGTCCCCAAACGCAGCCGTCTCCTCCTTGCTGATTCCGAAGACCGACTGAATCCTTGCAAGGGCTAAGCCCTTGTCCGTCCCGTTCGCGACCACGTCTACCCACTTCGGGCCGGCCGCCATGATATTCGCACGTCCGGAAAACTGTTCCCTGATGGAAGAGATGCCGGCAAAAGCGTCCCGCTCGAGAAACATCGCAATCTTCAGGACAGGCTGCGGAATCACAGCACAGTCCTCACACCTTTCAAGGCGGACGCGGTACCCGTTGCGGATCCAGTCCACCAGATCCTCCTTTTTGGAGTCCGTCCAGACACACTCCGGCTGGTCGGCAAGGATCAGGCTGGGATCGATCCTGCGCATTGCGTCAAGCAGTTCCAGGTACAGTCCATGATCAAGCTGCCTTGTGTCGATCGTCTTTCCCTGATACGTCACACAGGATCCGTTCCCGGCAACCATCACGATCTCATCCATCACGCAGTTAAACAGAAGACGGATGCCGGACGTATGCCTTCCGCTCGCAGCGACAAACAGAATCCCTCTTTTCTTCAGTTCCCGGATCACTTCGTAGTATTCCGGATTCAGTTCAAATGTCCCTTCCGGCAGGATCGTGTCATCCAGATCCGTCGCGATCAGTCTAATCATGTGCTCCCTTTCACTGTGATGTCCCCTCGTCTGTAAACGTCAGTATTTCTGCACTTTAGCACTTATTTGAGCAGTTGACAACAGCTGCATCGTTCCGGGGCCTGGCCGCCCTTATGTTTGCGGCTGCTATTCACAGCCCTCCGCCCACAGGCCTCAGACCATCC
>CACXFW010000201.1 GCA_902767065.1 uncultured Lachnospiraceae bacterium
AGGCTGCGGCCAGGATGCGCCCGAACGGCATTACGGATCTGGAAGTGAAGAGCTTCATGAAGAAGTGGAAGGATAAGAGGTTTGCCGCAAAGTGCGACCGCCCGCTGATCCTGAAGGGATGCGAGATGCTTGGCATGGACATCAAGGATGTCTCGGCGATCGTCATTGAAGGGATGAAAGCGCATGCCCAGGAGCTTCAGCTGACGGGGGCCTGATGCCGCAAAAGCCTTTCAATCGGCGTAACTATTCAGCACCCCGACTTACTCGGAACGCTTCGCGCTTTTCATTGTGGGCGGTCAGAGGTGCTTCGCACCTTGCCCGCCATATGAATTCTCAAAAATCGTCCGGTGAGTTAACTCCACGTCCTGATTTTGTGAGAATTCATGGGGTGCTGAATAGTTACCAATCGGCAATGAATTCTGCCGTACAGGCAGAATGAATGATGTTCGCGGGTATCAGAAAACGTATGGACAGGAATCTCAACGGACAGAGGCGGAAAGCAGAATAAAATGAAAAAGGGTACATTTTCGCTCATCATATCATTACTGGTTGGACTTGGGTATGTGCTGTACTGTTTCAGTTCGCATCATTACCCCTTTATCACGGAACCTTTCCGGATCTTTCAGTTCACGGTGACACTTCCGAAACTGCTGGTTCCGGCTGATCTCCTGATGGTGATCCTCGCGGTGTTTGTAAACCTGTGTGCCCTGGTCACAGGGACCTCTTCCCTGGCTGCGGGGGCGGCGGTATTTTACGGAGTGTCGGCCGGTTTCCGGCCGGATTCCTATCCGTATGTGATTGTTCCGTTTCTTCTGTGCATTCTGGCGGCCGCGAGGATGAGGCACGGGACAGAGCGGGGGCAGTCCGGGGAGTATGCCCAAGGCAAGGCGGCGGATCCGAAAACCGCGGTGCATTATTCGGACAGCGCCGCGCAGATCTCGGCAAAAACCCGGAAAAGTGCCGGGGGCAGTCCGGAGGGTCAGAGTATCGTATATCATTTCGGTGAAAACCGGAATGCGTCCCCGACCACCCAGAGCATCGAGGACATCCGGAAGAAATTTGACCATTATGATAATCCGGATGCAGGAGTATGGAAGTACTGGTTCTTCGGCATTCTGGTTGCCCTGGTGGTTCTGATCGTGGTGGGAACCTTCCTGAAGACGGATACAGGCAGGCAGCAGAAGCAAACGGAGAACTCCCTTCGGAAGTGGGATCTTTCCATATCGACCGCCGGTGACGGGAGCGGCAGCGCAGACCAAGGTGCAGGCAGCCGGAACGATGGCAGCGGCGGCAGCGCCGGTGATGGGAGCGGCAGCGCAGACCAAGGCGCAGGCAGCCGGAACGATGGCAGCGCCGGCAGCGGCAGCGCAGACGGAAACGGCAGCGGGAAGCCGGAGGATGGCGGCAACGCGTCAGACGGGATTCCGGATCTGACCGGCAGCTGGATGATGAATGAGGACACGCCGGGCGCCATGGCGAACATGAGAGCAGTCATCAGCGACGATACGATCAGCATGTACTGGATCATGGAAAACGGTTCTGATATGCTGTACTGGGAAGGATCCTTTGAGCCGCCAGAGACAGCCGAATCTCCTTATACATGGGTGTCGGTGAAGAACCCGGACAAAAACTCGGCCTTTTCGTCGAAGGAGGAGACCAAGTCATTTACGTACCGCTATGTGGATGGAGGACCTGGTGATATCATCAGCTTTCCCATGTCTTCCGGATCAGGTATCCGGTTTCAGCTTCACAGGATGAGCGTCAGTGACTGGATAAGATCATGACCCGGGAAGTTATGACAGGCAGCCGGATGCCGGGAAGCCCAAGTCTTGCCGGCATGCTTCGTGCTGTCGGTTACCATATTTGAGTGTCATATGCGAAAGGAATCAGAATGAGCAATACCGGGAAAAAACGGGTTGGTTTTGTGGTCGGGAATTATCATACCGATCATCCAAGCCAGCTGGTACATATCATATGGGAGCTGTTTCGGAATGAAGACGTGGAGCTTCAGGTCTTTCTGGGGACGGAGAGCGCAAGCTTCATGAAGGATTTCGCGATGCGGTCGAACCTTTTTGATTATCAGTATGCGTCATTGTGCGCGTACAGCGAATATGAGGATCTGGATCTTCTGATCATTTCCGCGGGAACGCTGTCGATCTATCAGAATTCGATCCCTCTGGACGAGTTTTTGCGGCATATCCCCCCGATTCCACTCATCCTGATGGAGACGGACCGCCATCCTGAAAACGGCATCAGCCTGATCGCGGATAACGAGCAGGGGATTTCGAGCTGCGTTGAGCATCTGATCACGGTGCATGGAAAAACCCGGATCGGCTTTATCACCGGGCCGAAGAATAATAAGGATGCGGATGAGCGCTTTGACGGATACCGGAATACGCTGACGAAGCATGGGATCCCGGTCCGGGAGGAATATATCGGGCACGGAGATTACTCCGAGAATGTGGACCGCGTTGTGGAGCAGCTTCTGGACCGCGCGCCCGGTCTGGAGGCGATTGTGTCCTCCAATGATGAGATGACAGTGGCTGTCTACCGCGTTCTGAAAAGCCGGGGCCTTACGGTCGGGAAAGACATCGCCGTAACCGGATTCGACGATATGCAGATGGCGCGGTACATGGATCCGCCTCTAACCACTGCAAGGCAGGACTATGATGAAATATCCCGGATCGCGGTGGAGAGTGCCCTGAAGATTTTCCGGGGAGAAGAAGTTCACTCGCGGAGGGTTCCGGTTCCGTTTATCCGGCGGTGCTCCTGCGGGTGTACGCAGGCTCCTGAGGAGACGGATGCCTCGTCAGGGCAGGAGGAGCTGGTCCGGAATATCCAGCGCAGCAGAGAGTACCAGCACAATTCCTGGATCGGTTCCCTGATGAACCGGGAGCTTTTGCTTGAAGTGAATGATTCGAAGCGGTTTTTTACCGCCATCGGGTCATTTATGGCATATCTGGGCGTTTCCGGTTCCAGCATGTATCTTTTTGACCACCCGCTTCGTGTCAGACGCGGAACGATCCCTGATTTTCCGGAGAAAATCTATCTCTGCATGCGCCAGACGGGAAACTATGCCGAGGGCTATGACTGGGACGAGGCACCGGTTTTGTATAAGGACCGTCCCAGGGAGGATGCGGAATTCCAGTCAAGGGTCAGCTATATGACCTTCCTGCTGTTTGATGAGAAGTACCAGTACGGCGTCCTGAATGTGCAGATTGAGCCGGACAAGATTGATTTCTGCTATATGCTGTCTCTGGACATTGGCACGAGCCTTAGGTATATGGATCTGTGGGCGCAGCAGAAGCAATACCGGGCAGAGCTGCAGGCAATGGCCAGTACGGACGCGCTCACAGGGCTTTTGAACCGTGCCGGCGTGATCCGCGTCCGGGAGAGGATGACCGGGAAGACGTCCCGGCTGGCGGGCGTGATCATGGCGGACCTGGATCATCTGAAGCAGATCAATGATACCTTCGGCCATAACGCCGGTGACATCGCGCTTACGACCGCGGCGGAGATTCTGAAGAAAGCGCTGGGTGGAAAACAGGATGCGGAAGAGGGAAAAAGCCGTCCGGATGAAAAAGACTGGGTCCTCGGCCGCGTCGGCGGTGACGAATACATGGCCTGCTTCGTGAATGTAACGAAGGAGGAACTCGAAGAGAGGATCCGGAGAATGCATGGCCTGTGCGACGAGTATAATCAGGACTCAGGACAGCCCTTCTTCGTGGAGATTTCCGCCGGTGTTGCGATGGGCAGGGTCAGGAATATGGAAGACTGGTCTTTACTGACGACGAAGGCAGACGAACAGCTGTATGAAGCAAAAAAAGGAAGAAGAGAGTTTGTGATCCGGGAGGGAAAGGTATGAGCAAAGCATTGGAAAAATACAGGATTGATACAGAGGAAAACAGGGCTTTCCTGAAGTCCCTGACAGATGACCTGCTGGGCTTTGGCCACAGAGTCGCTTCTCCCGGAGGATCCTCCTATTATCTTCAGACAGACGGAAGTCCGTGGAAGGAACATGTCCGGGAGACTTATATCACGAGCAGAATGGTACACGTGTACACGCTGGGG
>CACXFW010000202.1 GCA_902767065.1 uncultured Lachnospiraceae bacterium
ATTGAAGATGGCAACAAAGTACGTGTACATGTTCACGGAAGGCAACGCCAGTATGAGGAATCTGCTGGGTGGAAAGGGCGCCGGACTTGCCGAGATGACGGGACTCGGTCTGCCGGTTCCGCAGGGCTTTACGATTACGACGGAAGCCTGCACAAAGTACTATGAGGACGGCCGCCAGATCAATGAAGAGATCATGGACCAGATCCGTGAGGGAATCGACAAGATGGAGCAGATCACCGGGAAGAAGTTCGGAGATCGCGAGAATCCTCTTCTTGTTTCCGTTCGTTCGGGCGCACGTGCTTCGATGCCCGGAATGATGGATACGATTCTGAATCTCGGACTGAATGAGGACGTTGTGAATGTCCTGTCCGAAAAGAGCCAGAATCCGAGATGGGCATGGGACTGCTATCGCAGATTTATCCAGATGTTCTCGGACGTTGTCATGGAAGTCGGCAAGAAGTATTTTGAAGAGCTGATCGACCAGATGAAGCTGCGCAAGGGCGTGACGCAGGATATCGAGCTCGACGCGGACGACCTGAAGACGCTTGCGAATCAGTTCAAGGAAGAGTATAAGTCGAAGCTTGGCAAGGACTTCCCGGATGATCCGAAGGAACAGCTGGTCGAGGCGATCAAGGCTGTCTTCCGTTCCTGGGACAATCCGCGTGCGAATGTATACCGCCGTGACAACGATATCCCGTATTCCTGGGGAACCGCTGTCAACGTCCAGATGATGGCGTTCGGAAACATGGGAGAGACCTCCGGCACCGGCGTTGCGTTTACAAGAGATCCCGCGACCGGCGAGAAGCACCTGATGGGCGAGTTCCTCCTGAATGCGCAGGGCGAGGATGTGGTTGCCGGTATCCGTACCCCGAATAAGATCGACCAGCTGAAGGATATGATGCCCGAGGTTTATGAGCAGTTCACATCGATCTGCAAGACGCTGGAAGATCATTACAGGGATATGCAGGACATGGAGTTCACGATTGAGGACAAGCACCTTTACATGCTCCAGACCAGGAACGGCAAGCGTACCGCGAAGGCTGCCCTGAAGATTGCCTGTGACCTTGTGGACGAGGGGATGATCGATGAGAAGCAGGCAGTCCTGATGATCGATCCGAGAAATCTGGATACCCTGCTGCATCCGCAGTTTGACCCGACCTATCTTGCGAAGGCTTATCCGATTGCGCATGGCCTTCCGGCTTCCCCGGGAGCGGCGTGCGGACAGGTTGTCTTTACCGCAGAGGATGCCACCAGATGGAAGGCAAAGGGGAAGAAGGTCGTCCTGGTGCGCCTGGAGACCAGCCCGGAGGACATCGAGGGCATGAAGAGCGCGCAGGGCATCATCACCGTGCGCGGCGGTATGACCAGCCATGCTGCGGTTGTCGCCAGGGGCATGGGTGCGTGCTGTGTATCCGGCGTTTCCCAGATCGAGGTGGACGAGGCGAATAAGTGCTTCACGATCGCGGGAAAGACCTTCCACGAGGGCGACTGGATCTCAGCGGACGGCTCCACCGGCAACCTGTATGACGGCGTGATCCCGACGGTTGAGGCGAAGATCGTTGGCGAATTCGGCCGTATCATGGGCTGGGCAGACAAGTACCGCAGGCTGAAGGTCCGCACGAACGCGGATACCCCGGCGGACGCGAAGAGAGCGCATGAGCTCGGTGCCGAGGGGATCGGACTTTGCAGAACGGAGCATATGTTCTTTGAGAAGGACAGGATCGAAGCGTTCCGCGAGATGATCATCTCCGATACGGTCGAAGAGAGAGAAGAAGCGCTGGCAAAGATTCTCCCGGTGCATCAGCATGACTTCGAGAAGCTGTATGAGGCGCTCGAAGGCGCGCCGGTTACGATCCGTTTCCTGGATCCGCCGCTGCATGAATTTGTCCCGACGGAGGAAACGGATATCGCGAAGCTTGCCGAGGCGAAGCATAAGAGCATCCAGGCGATTAAGACTATCATCAATGCCCTTCATGAGTTCAACCCGATGATGGGACACCGCGGCGTCCGTCTGGACATCACCTATCCTGAGATTTCCAAGATGCAGACAAAGGCTGTCATCCGTGCGGGAATCAACGTTCAGAAGAAGCATCCTGAGTGGAATGTCAAGCCGGAGATTATGATTCCGCTTGTCGGTGACAACAAGGAATTCGAGTTTGTCCGCAAGACGGTGATCGAAACCGCGGACGCTGAGATCGCGAAGGCAGGCATTGATATGGAATATGAAGTCGGAACCATGATCGAGATCCCGAGAGCGGCCCTGACTGCGGACGAGATCGCGAAGGGAGCGGATTTCTTCTGCTTCGGAACGAATGACCTGACCCAGATGACTTACGGATTCTCCCGTGACGATGCCGGCAAGTTCCTGCAGGCCTATTATGATGCGAAGATCTTTGAAAATGACCCGTTCGCGAAGCTCGACCAGAGCGGCGTCGGGAAACTGATGGAGATGGCAATCAAGCTTGGAAAGGATGTGAATCCGAAGCTTCATATCGGAATCTGCGGAGAACACGGAGGAGACCCGACATCGGTCGAGTTCTGCGATTCCATCGGACTGGATTATGTATCCTGCTCGCCGTTCCGTGTCCCGATCGCGAGACTGGCAGCTGCGCAGGCAGCGATCAAGGCAGCGCAGTAATTCCTGCCTGCACATGGAGGAGCCGGATCCCGTTCGAAAGCAGGAGTCCGAAGGGCGAAGCAGCCGGATCCCGTTCGGGAGTACGAGTCCGAAGGACGAAGCAGTTTCGATTACGGGACCTGAATCCGGACGGAGATTGCCGGAAATTAACGATTGTTAAAAGGTAATTATTCAGCACCTCCTGGAATTGCTCATGATCCAGTCAGATAAGCTTGCTTATCTGACGGATCTGAGCGGTTCCAGG
>CACXFW010000203.1 GCA_902767065.1 uncultured Lachnospiraceae bacterium
CCAGTGGGCGGACAAGCGGTGAAACCGCTCTGTCCGCCCACAGCGAAGAACACGAAGTGTTCTGAGCAATGGGGGTGCTGAATAGTTCCCCTCATTTTACCGCTGCCTGCGGAATTGATACACCTCACGGCGATTCAACAAGCGCGTCAAAGCTGCACAGCTGCCGGCAGACGCCGCACCCGATGCACTGCGTCCCATCGATCACAGCCTTCCCGTCTTTCATGCTGATGGCAGGACAGCCGATTCGCATGCAGGATCTGCAGCCGACGCACTTCTTCGGGTCATTGACAAGCGGCTTGTTATGGACAACCTTCTCGCCGCCGACCGTCTTGAGCAGCGCGCAGGGTCTTCTGGAAATAATGACGGACGCGCTTTCCGCTGCCAGCTCTTCCTTCAGGACCTCCCCGCACCGGGTCAGATCGTACGGATCCACCACACGCACCCGTTCGATGCCCATCGATCTGACGAGGCTCTCCAGATCAATCTTCCCGCAGGGATCCCCATGGATGTCATAGCCTGTCGCCGGGTTCTGCTGGTGTCCCGTCATGCCGGTAATCGAATTATCCAGGATGATGACCGTGGAATTGCTCTGGTTATACGCGATGTCCGCAAGGCTCGTCATTCCTGAATGCAGGAAGGTCGAATCCCCGATCACGGCCACCGTGCCGGACTCGGACTGCCTGCCCAGGGCCTTGTTAAACCCGTGCAGCATACTGACCGAGGCTCCCATACACAGATTGTTGTCCATCGCGAAAAGCGGCGGGGCACCGCCCAGCGTGTAGCATCCGATATCTCCCATCACACGGACATTCATCCTGTGCAGCGTATAGAACAGCCCTCTGTGCGGGCAGCCCGCGCACATGACGGGAGGCCTCGGCGGGATCTCATCATCCAGTTTCCTGGATTCCGGAACGTCCATTCCCATGATCTCCCGCAGCAGATTCTGGCTGTATTCCGACTCCAGCGGAAGCAGATCCTTGCCATGGACCTCAATTCCCATCTGCCTGCAATGATTCTCGATGACCGGATCCAGCTCTTCCACGACCCACACCTCATCCACACTGTCCGCAAAACTGCGGATCAGCGTGGTCGGAAGCGGATTTACCAGCCCGATCTTCAAAACATCGACATCGTCGCCATATACTTCTTTGACATACTGGTAGCAGGTGGAATCGCAGATAATCCCGATCCGCGCAATTCCCTCCTCCTGCGTCTTAGGGGCGTTCAGAATCACATCCTCCAGGCTCTCCCGGTCCTTGGCCCATTCAATCCGGTTCAGCCAGACTCCCTGGTAGACGCACTGATTGCCCAGCTCCACCAGCTTTCGGGTACGCTCCTCCACAACAGGATGCCTGCCGATCGCATTTGCCGGCGTCATCAGGTATTTCTTCGGATCCTTCCGGTATTCCTTCTGCGGCGGGCATACGCGTTCCCCCGTCTCAACCACGCTCTGTGAATGAGCGATCCGCGTGCACATCCTGAGAATGACCGGCGTGTCATACTCCTCCGACAGCGCATAGGCAGTTTTCGCAAAGGAAAGAGCCTCCTCGGAATCTGACGCCTCCAGCATCGGAAGCTTGGAGGCGATCGCATGATGGCGGGAATCCTGCTCATTCTGGGAGGAATGCATGCCCGGGTCATCTGCGACAACAATCACCATGCCCGCATTTACCCCCGTGTAGGATGCCGTATACATCGGATCCGCGGCCACGTTCATGCCGACATGCTTCATCGCACACATGCTGCGCTTCCCCGCGAGACATGCTCCGTACGCCACTTCCATCGCCACCTTCTCATTCGGAGCCCACTCGCTGTAAACGTCCCTGAACCTGGCGATCTCCTCCGTCACCTCAGTGCTTGGAGTGCCGGGATAGCTGGAGGCGACACTTAAGCCTGCCTCGTACAGGCCGCGGGCAAGCGCTTTGTTTCCCAGCATCAGTTCCTTCATTTATCTTCCTCCAATGATCTGATCATCTTTTCTCTCAGACAGCCTGTCCCGTCCGAAAGCATCCGCTTCACACGGCTGATCGTTGCCGAACTGGCTCCGGTGCTCTTCATGATATCCAGATAGACCTTATCCTGGCTGAGCATCTTCGCCACCTCGAATCTTTGTTCGAGCGCCTCCAGTTCCTTGCCGGTGCACAGATCATCAAAAAAATCACAGCATTCCTCATAGGTACTAAGCGTTACGATCATGTCATACATAGCACGCCTGCGCTGTCTTTCTCTCATTTCTGTCTCAAACACCATCCTTTCGTCCGGTTTATACTCGCAAACGAAATCTATTGCCGAATAGAATTCTTCAATGGCATCAGGACTCCGTCCGCCTTCGGCGGCCACCTCATGCCCAATTCTGCGGTATATGCGGTTCACATAACATGTCTGCCTTCGGCAGCCATTAACGTGAACCGGTATATCTCAGGATCTGTACGGTTCCCTGGGTTTCGTATCTTCGTCTATCCTACCACTTTCGCGCTTTAAAGTAAACCGCTTAAAGTATTAAAGCAGAAAATGCATTACAGGCCACACCCCGGGTTTCTTCCCGCGGTTCAGATCAGCGCCTTTCCGGCGAACAGCGTTCCGGCCGGCACTCCGTTTACAATGTCATACAGGACCTCCGGCCTCTTTCCGTTGCAGATCGTCACATC
>CACXFW010000204.1 GCA_902767065.1 uncultured Lachnospiraceae bacterium
ATGTGGGCATCAACGACCGACGATAACGCAGTGTATGAGCAATCAGACAAGCGAATGTGCCAGTTAATTAATATTCGGGGTACTAGGAAGGACAAGGCGGTTTTTCTATGCGGCTGCGTCTTTCATGGACAGAAGAAGCAGCTCCATGGTCAGGTCAAAGCTTACATTTGCCGCAAGGCGCTGATATGCTTTGCGGATGCTGTCCAGGACGCTTTGGATTCCTTCATAGGACATGCGCCCTGCATCGCTTTGGATCTGGCTCAGGTGCTCCGGAAAGAGGAGGCCGTCCGGATCCTGGGTTGCCTTGAAATACAGGAGATCCCTGTACCAGGAGGCGAACAGCTCAAGAACCTCCCCGATCTGCGGCTTCATCGGTTCCAGTTCTTTGATGGCCGCATGGATTTGCACAAGCTCAAGGGAGCGGATCTGAAGGAACAATCTTTCAGCGTTTTGCCTGAGAAGGGGATCGTACTGCGCCTGCCCGGCGGCAAGCTCCACAAGCTGGCAGCGGGACCGGACCGTCTCCAGCATTGCGTCTGTGGAATGGGTGAGAAGGAGGATCACAATATAATCCGGCGGTTCCTCCAGTGTTTTGAGCAGCGCATTCTGTGCTTCCGCCCGCATGAGATGCGCGTCCGGAACGATATAGACTTTTCGATCGCTGCTGAAGGGCCGGATCGAAACGTCCGAGACCAGGGACCGGACCTCATCGACGGAAAAGGTCGTGGGCTTTTCGTGTCCCCAGATCCGGATGTCGGGATGATTTCCTTCCATCGCCTGCAGGCAGCTTCTGCACTGCATGCAGGCATCCGCAGTCCGCGGATCTTTCTGCGTGCATTGCAGGGTCTGGGCAAATGCAAGCGCCATGCCAAGAAGGTCGGAGGCGGAGGAGCCGCTGAGAAGCCACGCGTGGCTGACGCGGTCCGCGAGAATCGCGCGCTGAAGGATTCCTGCAGCTCTTGCCTGTCCTGTTATTCTGTCAAATGCACCCATCCGGGTTTTCCTTTCTGCACAGGCGGAACTACTCTGCCCCGGCCGGCGGTGATATACTGTCTTCGTTTTCTGAAATCTGTGCGGCGTCTTCTGTCTGGATCCTCCGGATGTATTCCGTAAGCTCCGAAACGCACTGAAGGCGGTCTTCGTCATTTCGAAACCGCCGCTCAATGCCGGCGGCCTGAAGGTTTTCCATGGAAAAATCCTTCTGGTCGGCGAGGAATCTGCGGCACATTTCCTCATAGCGGTGATTGCCCGGTTTGCGTTCGCGCTTCAGGGCCCGTTCCAGCCGGAGGCCGTCTTCTACCTCGATGTACAGCGGAACCACATATCCGGGCGGGTAATAATCGCGGATCTTCCGGAAGGACTCCAGCGTTCCGATTCCGAGCCTGTCGCCGGTGCGGCTGTCCTGATTGTCTACGGTAAAGTAAGTCCAGGGACCATGCTCGGTCTGATAGGTGCGCTGTTCGATGACACACCCCTGCCGGACCAGCTCCCTGAGGCCGGCTTCATCGGTAAAATGATAGTCTACTCCGTCTGCCTCTTTTGCGCGGATGGGACGGGTCGTCCACGGAATGAGCGGCTTCAGGCCAAGCGCGGGATCCTCCAGCAGCGCTTCATACAGGGTGTCCTTGCCGGAGGCGCTCTTTCCCATGAGATAGAACAGGTGCTTCATAAGTGCTTCCTCACATGATAACCCGAATCATTGAGATGTCGTGATCTTCGGGGCCGGTCAGTGTGTAACCGTGCTGCTTCAGTGATAGAATCCGCCGGATCAGGCCGGCCGGAATCCGTTCTCCCGGAACGAGCAGCGGAATGCCGGGCGGATAGAGTGTCAGATACTCGGATGAGATCCTTCCTTCGGATTCGGAAAATGGAACCGCCTCGGCTTGTTTTTCGAGTGCCTGCGTGATGGTGCAGCAGCTTTCAGGTGTGATTCCGGGTTCCGCGGCGAAGGGGCGGATGGCGCAAAGATCCGAAGGGCGTGCGCCTTCGGATTCGCGGTCAAGCGTGAGGAGCGCGTCCGTGAGGCGGGCAAATCCGTCTTCGTCATCGCAGACGGAGGAGAGCATGAGTACATAAAGAGGAGACACCATCTCCGGCTGCAGATGAAAGCGTTTGCGCAGCGTCTGATACAGCTTAATGGCGCCCTTTTCCGGATACGGCTGCGGGGACGCTGCTTCCTGGTGCGACAGCACGGCGCCCGTTTCCGGATACGGCGGCGGGGAACTCACAGGGACCGGCGGGCGGATCAGGATCCGTGAGGGGTCGTCCGTGCGGATCAGGGAGAGATGGCTAAGCTTCGTCTCCCGATAGAACCGCGCAAGCCTTTTCGCGTATGCGCTGAACATCGCATCGCCGTTTGAGGACAGAAGGCTGATGCACTGGTCGATGGAGGCCATCAGGACGTAGCTGGGGCTGCTCGTCTGGAAGATATCCAGCTGCCGGCGCAGCGCTCCGCGGTCGACCAGCGGTCCGTTTACATGAATCAGGGCGGTCTGGGTGAGAGCGGGCAGCGTTTTGTGCAGGCTGTGGATCACAAGGTCCGCCCCCAGTTCCACGGAGGACTTCGGGAAGACGGGGTGCATTCCGAAATGCGCTCCGTGTGCTTCATCCACAATGAGAGGAATCAGGCGGCGGTGGGCGATCTTCGCGATCTGCGCCACATCCGAGACAACCCCGTCGTAGGTGGGGGAGGTCAGGAAGATGGCGCTCACATGTTCCGTGGATTCCAGCATTCGTTCAACCTGGGCAGGGTCGATCGGGCCGCTTTGGAGCGCGGCAGCAGGCGAACCGGAATCATTTGTCTTACCGGCAGTGCTGCGGGGTCCGGGATATCCGACATGAAAACCGGACGGATAGAGCCAGGAGGTTTTTACCCGGGCGAGGGCGGCTCCGTGAAAGGCGGACCGATGGCTGTTGCGGGCCATGAGAAGGCAGGTGTCCGGCGCGCAGACAGCAGTGATCGCACTGAGGATTCCGGCCGTGCTTCCATTTACCAGAAAATGTGTCTCTTCACTGTGATACAGCTGTGCGGCCCGCTCCTGTGCGTCCCGTAGGATTCCGGCCGGGTGATGCAGGTCATCGAAGCCGTCGATCTCCGTGAGATCGATGCGGGCAGGATCACACAGAAAAGCCGCACGCCGTTTATGACCCGGCATATGAAACGGGTAGGCGTCGGAGGAACAGTATTCAGTAAGCGCATCGTACAGAGTCATGGGAATTAAGGAGAGTATTTCGTTCACGGCCCCTTCCCCGCAGACCGTGAACCGTCTGCGCTGACGCGCATCCGCCGCATCTTCGCAGCTTTGTTGTTCCCGGTTGTGGGGAAGTTCCCGCTCTACGGGCCTGA
>CACXFW010000205.1 GCA_902767065.1 uncultured Lachnospiraceae bacterium
ACGGATCATCCAGAGCCGCTTCCATCTTCTCGGTATCTGTCGCGAAGTAAGCGGAGATATATCCGCGGTCAAACTGCATTCCTTCCACCAGATCCAGCTCGGTCTTCATGGTCTTGGATTCCTCGACCGTGATGACGCCGTCCTTGGAGACCTTCTCCATCGCGTCGGCGACCATCGTTCCGACCTCGTCATTTCCGGAAGAAACAGCCGCGACCTTCGCGATCTGCTCCTTGCCCTTGACCTTCTGGCTCATCTTGCGGATCTCTTCGACAACCGCGTCAGTGGCCTTCTGCATTCCCTTGCGCAGAACGATCGGGTTCGCGCCTGCCGCCAGGTTCTTCATCCCCTCATGGACCATCGCCTGTGCAAGAACGGTCGCGGTTGTGGTTCCGTCGCCGGCGACGTCATTTGTCTTGGAGGCAACTTCGCGGATCAGCTGTGCACCCATATTCTCGAAAGAATCCTCGAGTTCAATCTCCTTGGCGATGGTTACGCCGTCATTTGTAATCACAGGGCTGCCATAGGTTTTGTCCAGAACAACATTTCTTCCCTTGGGCCCAAGCGTAACGCGGACGGTATCCGCCAGCTTGTCAACGCCAATCCGAAGGGCTTCTCTTGCCTCATCACCATATTTCAGTTCTTTTGCCATTGTATTTTACCTCCGTTTCTTCACTCGACCTTTGCCAGGATATCGCTCATCTTGCAGAGAATGTATTCCTCATCGCCAAGCTTGAACTCATTTCCGGCATATTTGGAATAGACGACCTTATCGCCTTCCTTGACGCTCATGACGATCTCCTTGCCGTCGATCTTTCCATCTCCGACCGCGATCACCGTTGCTTCCTGCGGTCTTTCCTGCGCCTTCGCGGCAAGAATGATTCCGCCCTTTGTTGTCTCTTCTGCTTCAAACTGTTTCAGTACGACCTTGTCGCCTAACGGAACTAACTTCATGGTATCTGCCTCCATTTCCTTTGCGATCTGTCGGGTTATCACCCTTATTTCTATTAGCACTCTTTAAATCTGAGTGCTAACTCACGATACACATCATAACAGAAAAAAAGAATTATGCAACCCCTGCGGAAATGCATAATCCTTTTCACTCTTTCGAATCGCTCGTCTATTCTCTTTTTTTCTCTTTATTTCTCTATTTTTCTCTTTTTTGTGAACTTTTTGTGTTTCAGGCTTCCTTCTCCGCACGCAGCTGTTCAAGCTGGGAGTAGACCGCGTCGTTCATTACCTTGATATAGGTTCCCTTCATACCGGAGCTCTTGGACTGGATCACGCCCGCGCTTTCAAACTTTCTGAGCGCGTTCACAATCACGGATCTGGTAATGCCGACCCTATCCGCGATCCGGCTCGCAACCAGCACGCCTTCAGACCCGTTCAGCTCATCGAAGATGTGCCTGATCGCTTCCAGCTCCGAATAGCTGAGCGTATTGATTGCGCTCTTTACGACCTGCAGCTTCCGGTTTTCCTCTTCACTCTCCTCATTCTGGGACCACATCATCTCCAGCCCGACAACCGTTGTGCCGTACTCGGACAGAATGATATCATCGATCTCGTACGGCTGTTTCGTCCGGTACATAAATACTGTACCGAGCCGCTCTCCCCCGATGTCGATCGGGTTCACAATCGCCTGGTACCGGTGAATCTCATCCCCTGTAAATCCAAGCGTTTCAAGATTGACATTCTCCTTTGTGGAAAGAATCGCGAGAAAACGCTCATTCAGAAGCGGATCAATCAGTCCGCCTATCTGGCTGGTAATCATGCCGCCCGGCATGCTGATCTGTTCCCTGCCGCCGGAACCCAGAACTTTCCCTTTCCGGCTGATGACCAGGACATTGGAGTCCAGAATATCCGTTAATATGGCACAGATATCATTGAAATCAACTTTTCTTGCATGATTGTTGTGAAGTAACTGGCCGATTTTTCTCGTCTTATCGAGAAGCTGTACACTCATAGATGCCTCCTGTAATCCATTCCGCCGCCGGCAAACCCGCGCCAGCTTCAGACTTCGCCGCAGGTATGGCCGCGACTGCGTGAGTTCGTTCGCGAGTATAAGTGATACGCTCCACCCACGACAAAAGTCGTGAAAAGCCGCGCGACGAAGCATGAAAGAGCCAAGGCGTTTCTGCCTTGTATGAACTGTGCATCTCCCCGTGATGCCGCAACTTTCCGAAATACCTTCTCAGCCTGCTACACAGTGCCGTACCCCACAACAGCACTGCCTGGATTTAAATTGTCTGTAAATTTATCATATCACATGATTTTCAGGAATTCCATTCTTCAAATCCACACAAGAAATCCCTGAAATCCGGTTTTCTTAAGCTATTTCAACAAATCATCCTCTGCGTCACAGGAATACCCGCAGGTATTATTCTGGCAGACCAGCTTGTCCCCCTTATACGCCATCCAGGATCCGCACTTCGCGCACCTGACACTGCCGGGTTTTGCCCAGGAAATGAAATCGCATTCCGGATTCTCGCAGCCATAGAACTTCCTGCCCTTGCGGGAACGTCTCCGGACAACCTCGCCTCCGCATTTGGGACATTTCACCCCGATCTTCTCAAAGTAAGGCTTTGTATTATGGCAGTCCGGAAAGCCGGGACACCCGAGGAACTTTCCGTGCGGACCGTACTTAATCACCATTTTCCGTCCACACAGGTCACAGACAACATCTGTCTCCTCGTCCGCGATTTTCACTTTTCCGAGTGTCTCCTCCGCCTCTTTCACCTCGCGGTCCAGATCCGGATAGAAATTCCGCACAATGTCTTTCCATTCCATCTGCCCTTCCGCGACCAGATCAAGCAGGGACTCCATGTTCGCGGTGAACGCGATATCATCGATCTCCGGGAAGGAGGTCTTCATGATGGAATTCACCGCTTCTCCCAGCTCCGACACATAAAGGCTGCGTCCCTCCTTTGTCACGTAATGGCGGGCAAGAAGCGTGGAAATGGTCGGCGCGTAGGTGGACGGACGTCCGATCCCCTTTTCTTCAAGCGCATGCACCAGGGATGCTTCTGTAAAATGCGCCGGCGGCTGTGTGAAATGCTGGGCCGGACGGATCTCCTTCAGGCCAAGGACACTTCCCGCCTCAAGTCCGGAAAGGTCAGCGGCTTTCTGCACCTCCTCATTCTCACTCTCCTGGTAGACAACGCGGTATCCACTGAACAGCATACGCCATGTCCCGGTCGTGAACACATAGTTCTCATCCGCCTTCGCGGTAATCCTGATCTGCAGCGTTTCCATTCTGGCCTGCGCCATACAGCTTCCGGCAAAGCGCCTCCAGATCAGTTCATACAGACGCAGCTGTTCCCGGGTAAGGGCATCCTTCACCGACTCCGGCGTCCGGCTGATGTCTGTCGGGCGGATCGCCTCATGCGCGTCCTGGATCCTGACCGCGTTTGGAGATGCCGCGTCCGGGGTGGATGGATTGGGGGCGGCCGCCGCCGGCTTCTTCAAAGCGTCTGAGAGGTATTCCGGACCGTACTGCTCCGTAATATATGCCGCTGCCGCCTCGGCCGCCTCCCGGGAAATACGGGTGGAATCCGTCCTCAGGTAGGAGATCAGGCCTACCGTCCCGCGTTCTTTTCCCTTCAGGTCGACCCCTTCATAAAGCTGCTGGGCAACCCGCATGGTCTTCTGGGTGCTGAAGTTCAGTACTCTCGCCGCTTCCTGCTGCAGGGTACTCGTCGTAAATGGAAGAGGCGCTTTCCGGCTTCTCTCCCCCTTCTTCACATCGGTTACGGAATACTCCGCCTGTTTTAGCGCGCTGACAATCTCCTTTGTTCTTTCACTGTCAGACAGCTGTTCTTTCTTCGATCCGGTTCCATGGTACTGTGCCGTCAGGATCCGTTTTCCCTTTTCCGGCAGCAGGTCCGCCTCGATTGTCCAGTATTCTTTTGGGATAAAGTCTGCGATCTGAGCCTCGCGGTCCGCAATCATCCGGAGCGCGGCAGACTGCACTCTTCCGGCGCTCAGTCCTCTCTTGATCTTGGCCCAGAGCAGGGGACTGATCCGGTATCCGACCATACGGTCAAGAATCCGTCTGGTCTGCTGGGCGTCGACCATGTTCATGTCGATCTGCCGCGGATGCTTCAAGGCTTCCTTGACCGCGTTCTTTGTGATCTCATTGAACGTAATCCGGTAGGTCTTCTTCGGATCCAGCTTCAGAGCGGCCATCAGATGCCAGCTGATCGCTTCTCCTTCGCGGTCAGGGTCAGTCGCAAGGAAAACCTTGTCAGCCTTTTTTGCTTCCTTGCGCAAAGAGGAAATCACGTCTCCTTTCCCGCGGATGGTAATATACTTTGGTTCATAATCCTGCTCGACATCAAAGCCAAGCTGGCTCTTGGGCAGATCCCGTACATGGCCTGCCGATGCCATGACCTTATAGCTCGAGCTGAGGAACTTCCGGATCGTCTTGACCTTCGTGGGCGACTCGACGATCACAAGATAATGTGCCATGGATTCTGTTTCCTTTCCTGCGTCCGGCTCCTGTTTACCGCGATCAGGCGGCATAGTCGCTGAGCGTTGTCTGATTTAAAGCTTCAACACTATAACTCAAATTATTTCAGGACGCAAGCATTCTGTCAGGAAAAAGAGCAGCCGGTAATCTGCCCGTTACAGGCCACACCCCGGCCAGCCGCTCAGGGATTCTTCCGGTATACATAATTCAGGCAGATCGGCGTTACGATGGAACTGACCAGGATCAGAAGAATGATTGCCGTAAAGAAATCGGCAGTCAGAAGTCCCGCCGCAAGACCCTTCTGCGCCGTGATCAGCGCCACCTCCCCTCTTGACATCATTCCAATGCCGATCTTCAGGGAATCCTTCCGGTTGAACCCCAGGAAAAGGGCGCTTCCGCCGCAGCCGACGACTTTGCCGATCAGCGCGACCACCACAAACAGAATGCTGAAAATCAGAAGTCTGGCATTCATCGCGGAAAAGCTTGTCTTCAGGCCGATTCCCGTAAAGAACAGGGGCGCGAAGACCATGTAGGAGCTGATATCAATCTTTTTCTCGATATAGTCCCGCTCGCTCAGATTGCAAAGGACGACGCCGGCAAGATATGCTCCCGTGATGTCCGCGATCCCGAAATAGGTTTCCGCGATATATCCCAGCAGGAAGCAGTAACACAGGCTTGCGATCGGGACCCTTCGCATATGCGGATAATGCTCGTCCAGCCAGTGCATGAACAGATTCACGAGGAAACCGGATCCGATCGCCAGCGCGAAGAACAGCACAACCTTCAGCAGGATGCTCCAGACACCGGGGCTGCCCGCGCCCGGTTTCATCCCGATCACAATGGTCAGAACCACGATACCGATCACATCGTCAATGATGGCGGCGCCCGTAATTGCTGTCCCAACCTCGTCGTTCAGCTTTCCAAGCTCCTTCAGAGCCGCAACGGTAATGCTGACGGACGTCGCCGAGATGATGACTCCCATGAACAGTCCCTTCAGGAACTGGTCTGAGCCAGGCCCTCCAAATCCATAGAAAGCCATGAACAGGAGCATTCCGGACACAATCGGGACCACAACGCCCGCGAATGCGATGATGGTTGCTTTCAGGCCTGTCTTGCGCATCTTCTGCAGGTCTGTCTCAAGGCCGGCTTCAAACATCAGCATCATCACGCCGATCTCCGCCATCTGTGCCAGGAAATCCGTCTCTGTGACCCAGCCAAGCACAGCCGGGCCAAGCAGAAGGCCCGCAGCGATCTGTCCTACAACCTCCGGGGCTCCCAGCTTCTTCGCGGCGATCCCGAAGGCTTTCGCGGTAAACAGAAGAACCGCGAGATCCAGAAGAAACCGCACACTGTCCATCTTTGTCTCCCTCCGTCTTTCCCTCTATACGTTCAGGATCTGCCTGCCGATTGTAATGACGCTCTCCCGCACAAGATTACAGAAGTCCCTGCCCACCCGGTCTGCTGTTTCATACACCTCTTCCTGCGTCTGCTTTCGGGTGCTGAACCCGGCTGCCATGTTCGTAATGCAGGAGATCCCGCAGACCCGCATTCCCATATGGTGCGCCGCGATTGCCTCTGCAACAGTGCTCATTCCACAGGCGCTTACACCAAGCATCTTCAGCATCCGGATCTCCGCAGGCGTCTCGAAGGAAGGTCCTGGCAGCTGTGCGTAGACTCCCTCCTTCAGGTCGATCCCCTCCCTGTCGGCAGCCTCGCGAATCACCTGCCGGAGCTTGAGATCGTATACCTGTGTCATGTCCGGGAATCGCAGCCCGAACGCATCAAGATTCGGACCGCGCAGTGGATTTGGAACGAAGAGTGAAATGTGATCCGTGATCATCATCAATGTCCCCGGGGAAAAACCATCCCCGAAGCCGCCTGCGGCATTGGTAAGAAACAGGACCTTTGCGCCCATCAGGCACATCAGCCTCTCCGGCAGGACAACATCCGTAATCTCATATCCCTCATAATAATGGACCCGTCCCTGCATCAGCACGACCGGAACCTCTCCAAGGTATCCCAGCACAAACTGCCCTGTATGGCCGGGAGCCGTAGAAACCGGAAGTCCTTCAATCTGCGCATACGGGAGTGTCATTCTGACATCCACTTCCTTCGCAAAGCCGCCAAGCCCAGAACCCAGAACCAGGGCAACCTCTGGCCTGAAATCTGTTCTCTCCTGGTAACACGCGTACGCCTTCATCAATTTTTCATAAACCTGATTCATACTCCTTGCTTTCTCCCGAAAGATCCGGAAACGTCAGAATCCTGATGGATCCTGAGTGATACCGACGGATGTTGACTGATACTGAATGATACTGACGGATCGTGACGGATACCGGCAGATCATGATGGATGATGTTGGATACTGACGGATCTTGCCTGATACTGGCGGATCATGGAGGATATGAGCCATAGAACTCTGGCAGTCTCACTTCTTAAGCCGGGTCTCGAACTCTTTTTTCTCCATGGGGCGGTCAAAGAAGAAGCCCTGCGCCAGGTAGCAGTCTATGGATTTCAGGAAGACAGACTGATTGAGCGTCTCCACGCCTTCTGTGATACAGGATATGCCGAGAGCCTCCGCCATGGAGACGATGGACCGGATCAGAATCTTACGCTTCTCATCCTCCGGCTCTCCGTTTCCGACCGGAACCAGGCTTTTGTCAATCTTGAGGTAGGTCCATGGGATCTCACTGAGCGCGCTCATGGACGAGTACCCTGTGCCAAAATCATCCATGGAACAGGAGATGCCCGCCTCTCTGAGTCCGGAAACAAGCTTCTGCAGCTCATGGAAGGAAACATCAGAAGTGGTTTCCGTAATCTCGATCTCGACCATTCCCGGAGGAAGATCATATCGTTCTATTGTTCCGATAATCCGGTTCTTCAGCTCCGGATCGCCCAGATTGCAGCGGGACAGGTTGACAGATACACATACTGCCTTCCGCCCCTCATCCAGCCAGCCCCGGATGTCGCGGCACACATGTTCAAGAATATAAAAGTCCAGCTCGCAGATCGAACCGTTCCGCTCAAGCACCGGAATAAAGTCCGCAGGCATCATCATCCTGCCTTCATGAAACCACCTGCACAGGGCCTCTGCGCCGAACAGATGATACCGGTGAAGCTCAACCTTCGGCTGGTAATACACCTGGAATTCTTCCTGCTCCACCGCGCTGCTGAACATTGCCTCAACCTGCCGTTCATAAAGCAGCTTCCTGCGAATCTCGTCGTCATAGAAAAGCCAGGTTGTATTCTCCCTGAACTTCGCGATCCGTCTTGCCGCATTCATCGCATCCAGCAGGGAGGCCGCATTCCGGTCTTCACTGATCCGGATGAATCCTGCACTGCAGTTCACACGGACGGTCTTGGACGTCACCTCAGGAATTCTAAGATCCACTCCCTTTACAAATGCTATTACCTGGTCACGGTGCTCTCTGGGATATACCGCGAAGAAACGGTCCCCGCCAAGCCTGGCCAGAAAGCCGTCCGGTCCGATCAGATCCTGCAAAGATCTCACATACACCTGCAGGATCCTGGTTCCGTTATCCATCCCGAAACGGTTATTCAGGATGGTCATACCGGTGATGTTGATGCTTACCCCGTCATAATTGTCCGCCTCCGGGGAAGACGCAAGCTGCTGCAGGCGATCCAGCGCATACTCCAGGGAATACACCCCCGTCTGCAGGTCTAAACGCTCCAAATGTCCCTGATTCTGATTCATCAGTAGAACCCTCCCTTTGCCGGAAGCTGCGGAACCGCAAGCGCAATACTGAAGCCTTCCCCTTCCCCGTTCTGGAAGGAAAGATCCGCGGACAGTTTCTCCGCAACCCCTGCTGCCATCGTAAGATCAAGGTATCCCAGCGCACTGCTCTCCGGCAGCTGCTCCCATCTTCCGGCCAGCGCGTTTTCAATCCGGCAAACCTCCTCCCCGGAAACGGGACAGCCGGGACAGATGAAGTGGGTCGTGATCAGGGCAGCATACTCATCCTTCCGGGATTCCACGGTGATAAGGATCTCACGGTCCGGCCATTCCTTTGTCATGAACTGAAGAATCCGGTTCATCGTTTCACTGATCGCGGCAGGATCCCCGCAAAGGTAAAGCGGAACATCCAGGGCTGCAATCTCAGGAATGTGGATCTTCTCGCAGTAAGATGTCTGAATCTGGGTCAGAACCCACTGCAGCTCATATGTCACCTCACAGATCCTGTAGCTCTTGTCGCAGCAGTTCCGGTATTCGCCGCCTTCCCCGATCCCTCCCCTGGCGGAACCGGTCTTCCGGAGCATCTCCTCCAGTTCTTTGTACAGTGAGTCATACTTCACCGGCAGATCCGCGCTGCCTTCCAGAACGTGGGAGATCGTTTTCAGCTGTCTGTCAAACAGCTCCTTCACATTCTCCGCAATCTGGCCTCTCGCATTTGCCTCCGCCAGCGCCTTCCTGTCTTTCAGATGCCGTTCGTAGTAAAGACCGGTCAGATCGCAGAAAAGCTCCATCACCCTCTTGATGAAATACAGCTGCTCACGAAGCCTGTCCTCGTTGACGCAGGGCATCTCCTGATAGGCCTGCTCCAGATCCTGAAGGGGCACGCCTGTATCCGCACAGATCCTCCGCAGATGATCCGGCTTCTCTGTTCCGCTTTTGGACTGCCCTCCTACAAGAAGGCCGATCACTTCCCCGCGGAAGACAATCGCCGCCGAAAAGTCGATAAAGCCGGCCTGACACCTGTACACATATGTTTCCTTGTTAAGAAGCGTCTTATACCCGCCATTCCGGTCACTCGTTTCACACAGGATTGCACCCTTCGGTGTATTACGGACCAGGCTGCACATCCTGACCCCGGAAGCAGGCTCAATCAACGGCGTGCCGTGGATGTCAGTGATCATCAGAGAAGTCCCGAGATATGAAGCAAACAGCGACTGTAAACTTCCGAGAAATGAAGGAGCAATCAGATCTATCAGTTTCATGGGATTTGATCCTTTCACGGCAAACCTGCTGCCAGGCAGCAGGCTGTACTCGTTCTTTCCTGCTGCTTCAGTGTAGCATAATTCGGATTGGAAGTACAAGATGCGAAGCAGGACCCCCCACAACCTCAGACAGGAGCGTCGTAAGACGAGGCATACGTGCGAAGCACGGATGGACTGAGGTCTGTGGGTGGAGGGGCTGTGAACAGTAACACCGCAGCCAACATTGATGCACTTCCAGGGTTGACAAAACAGAATTTTTCATTTATCTTCTACCCATCACAGATTTCTTTTACAATCTTGAACATATCACATATTCTTTTTGTTAATCCCTTTTTCTCTTCTTCACTGTTCCCATTCAACCTGGTATCCGGCTGTTTTCTGCTTTTGCGGCGGATGCGGCCCACAGGGCGGCGGGGCATCATTCAGCTGGCGGCGGTATTGATTGCTGCCTGCGAAAGGAGGTCTTGCGAATGTACAGTACAGTTGTCTCCGCTTCAATCAGCGGGATTGAGAGCCGCAAGGTGCTCGTGGAGGCAGATGTGTCGGATGGCCTTCCCACCTTCGGTCTGGTCGGATTTCTGGCGTCTGAGACCCGGGAAGCCGCCGAAAGAGTCCGTACAGCGCTCAGAAACAGCGGTGTGCGGCTGTCACCGCAGCATGTCACAGTCAACCTCGCTCCGGCATCCTTTCACAAGGAAGGAGCGATATTCGATCTGGCGATCGCCATCGCTCTGATGGGCGGGTACGGCTTTTTCCCGCGGCAGGCTCTTGAAGGGATTCTGCTGCTCGGAGAATTGAACCTGAATGGAAAAATCACTCCTGTGAGAGGCGTTCTTGAAATTGTTTCACATGCCAGGGAATATGGCTGCACCACCGTTATCGTTCCCCTTGAGAATCTGGCGGAAGGATCTGTCATCGGGGGTGTTACGGTTCTTGGCGCGTCGAACCTGAACCAGGTGATTCATTTTCTTGCCGGCCGCTCCAGGGGATCTGTGTATCCTATGGAGGAATCCTCCTATGAACCCCCGCTGATCGCTCCGGATGATCTTTATACCATGAAGGTTGATGTCGACATGCTGCGCAGGCAGCAGATGGAAAGCCTGAACATCGATTTCTCCCAGATCCGCGGGCAGGAATTGATGAAACGGGCAGCGGAGATTGCGGTAAGCGGTTTTCACAATCTGCTCATGATCGGGCCTCCGGGCGCCGGCAAGAGCATGACGGCAAAATGTATCGCGACGATTCTTCCTGAAACCAGTACACAGGAGGCGCTGGAGATAACCAAGATCCATTCGATTGCGGGAACGCTCCCAAAGGAAACCGGGCTTCTGACAACCAGGCCTTTCCGGGCTCCTCATCATACGGTGACCGCACCCGCGCTGTGCGGAGGCGGGAATCCTCCCGGGCCCGGAGAGATCTCCCTGGCGAACCGCGGCGTCCTGTATCTGGATGAGATGCCCGAATTCAGCCGTCCGGTGCTTGAGATGCTTCGCGGTCCTCTGGAGGAAGGATCCATTCAGATCAGCCGGGTGTCGGGAACCTACACCTTTCCTGCCAATTTCATGCTGATTGCCGCGATGAACCCCTGCCCCTGCGGTTATTTCCCGGACCGGACCAGATGCACCTGCACCAATGCGCAGGTCAGGCATTATCTCTCCAGAATCAGCATGCCCCTTCTGGACCGGATCGACATGTGCGTTGAGGCGAAGCGCGTGAAGTTCGAGGAACTGACCTCTCACTGCGGCGGGGAAAGCTCCGCCAGAATCCGGGAACGGGTTACTGCAGCGCATGCCATCCAGAAGGAACGATACCGCACAGCCGGATACCGGTTCAACTCGGATCTGGACGCGGAAGCGGTCCGGAAATACTGCGCGTTGGACGCAGAAGGGGAAAAGATGATGAGACATGTGTATGAGACCCTGCATCTCACCGCGCGTTCCTATAACCGGATTCTGAAAACCGCCCGGACCATCGCGGACCTGGCTGCCTCCTGCCGGATCGGTACGGATCACCTGGCAGAGGCCATATCCTACCGCGCCGTGGATCGGAAGTACTGGGACGATGCGCTCAGATCAGCTTAGGAACTGTTCAGAAATACCTTGTGCAGATGGCGCAGGATCATTCGTCCAGGCACGGCTGAGGAAGGAGCCGCAGCGGCTTCTTCGCGCCTTAGCAAAGGAATCGCGCCGGCCGGAACACAGACAAAGCACCGAAGTTCTCACATGGTAATTATTCAGCACCTCCTGGAATTGCTCATGATCCAGTCAGATAAGCTTGCTTATCTGACGGATCTGAGCGGTTCCAGGGG
>CACXFW010000206.1 GCA_902767065.1 uncultured Lachnospiraceae bacterium
CAGAAAAGACCATATCATCACCCTCGAGGATCCGATCGAGTATATCTACAAGCCGGACAAGTGCACCATCAACCAGCGCGAGATCGGCAAGGATACCGACAGCTTCGCGGACGCGCTGCGCGCCGTGCTGCGTGAGGATCCGGACATCATCCTGATCGGTGAAATGAGAGACCTTGTGACCATCGAGACCGCGCTGACCGCGGCGGAGACGGGACACCTGGTCTTCGCGACGCTGCACACGAACTCCGCGGTCGATTCCATCAACCGTATCGTCGGAATCTTCCCGGAGGCACGGCAGACCCAGATCCGTGTGGAGCTCGCCTCCACCCTGAAGGCCATCCTGTCCCAGCAGCTTCTGGTCCGCGCAGGCGGAAAGGGACGGGCCGCGGCGTGCGAGGTCATGGTTGTCACCGGCGCCATCCGCGCCCAGATCCGCGAAGGCAAGGACGCGCAGATGCAGTCCTCGCTGCTGTCCTCCGCAAAGGAAGGCAGCATCACGATGGACAACTGCCTGATCGACATGGTCGGAAAAGGAATCATCACGCCGGAGACGGCATTTGACAACTGCGCCGATAAAGATTACATGCAAAGAAAGATGGGCTTCGGAGGAGGTCCGGGCGGCCGCATGAGATAATGGCAGTACCCACCGGCAGTCTGATCACGGATAGAACCGGCATCACATTGCCGAATGATGAAAACGTATTGGAATCATGGCGGAGTATAGGCAGGAATAAGGGATTATGGCTACTTTCAAGTATAAAGCTCAGACCCCTGACGGGATGGAGATGAAAGGCGTCATGCAGGCGCCGGATGAATACACCGCTGTTCAGAGGATCCGGCAGAAATGTCCGGTCATACAGGAGATCACGCCCGTCAAGGAATCGGGCTCGGGCGGCGGGCTTTTGAGCATGGAACTGGGATCGAAGGAGATTGACGGAAAGTCGCTTTCCGTCATGTGCTCGCAGTTCGCGATCATGCTCAGGTCCGGCCAGATGATCGGGCGCGTCATGCAGATGGTGGCGGATCAGACCGCGGACAAGAAGCTCAAGAAGCTCCTGGAGCAGTGCGCCGAGGACGTGGAGGAGGGCAGCTCTGTCGCTTCCGCCATGGAACGCCATGGGGCGAAGATGCTCCCGCTGACCTTCATCGAGACGGTCCGCGCCGGCGAGATGTCCGGTACGCTGGAGACTTCCTTCACCAAGCTGGAAGGCTATTATGAGAAGGCCTATAAGAACAAACAGAAGATCAAGTCCGTCATGAGCTACCCGATCTTCGTCATGATCGTCGCGGTCATCGTCGTGATCGTCATCATGGCAAAGGTCGTACCGGCCCTGTCCTCGACCTTCGCGGACCTGGGCGGCGAGCTGCCGATGATCACAAAGGTCCTGATCGGCATCTCCACCTTCTTCCAGCATTGGTACATCGTCATGATCATCGTGATTGTCGCTCTGGTGATCGGGTCGAAGCTGTACTTCGGAACAGAGAAGGGAAAGCTCGTCAAGGGCAAGCTGCTTCTGAAGCTGCCGGTCCTGGGCAAGATCAACATCTTCTCGGGCGCCGCGCAGTTTGCGGACACGATGTCCACGATGCTGTCCTCGGGACTGACGGTCAACCATGCCGTGGAGGTAACGGGGAAGGTCCTGGATAACGCGCTCCTTCAGCAGGAGGTTTCCACGATGATTCCGAAGATTGAGGAAGGCCGGAGCCTGGGAGACTGCATGAAGGCCTGCAGGTTCTTCCCGGACAACCTCAAGGAGATGGTCGCGGTCGGAGAGGAGAGCGGTTCTTTGGATGAAACGCTCACGACGATCGCGGATTACTATTACAATGAACAGGACCACGCCACGCAGCAGGCGGTTTCCAAGCTGGAACCGACGATCATGGTGTTCCTCGCCGGTTTTGCCGGATTTATCGTACTTGCAATTTATCTGCCGATGTTCTCGATGTATAACCTGATGTAAGGGGTGTCCGTATGAAGGAGTGCCGGGAAAAGCTCAGGTCCAATAGCGGGATTGCTCTGATCTTCATCGTGTTGATCGGAGCGATTGCTGCGGTCAGCCTCAGTATTCTGTACCTGGGCTATCAGCAGCATTTGAAGAATTCAAGGCGGCTCTTTGACGAAGTGACGGTGACGACCGCGGAGCGCGTCGCGAAGGAGACCTATATCCTGGACATCCGGAGCAGCGGGGTTACCTATTATTATGACGGGATCCACAGGAACGTGACCGATTCGGCCCAGTATGACGGCAAAGTCGATCTGGAAGGCTACGGCATGTCCTACGCATCAGAAAATAGAAACGCTGAGACCGGTGCCGTCGGCATCCCGAACAAGGGAGAGGACGGAGGCGCCCAGTTTCTCGCGGTCAGCGTCGAGTCGGACGGAACGATCCACAGCAGG
>CACXFW010000207.1 GCA_902767065.1 uncultured Lachnospiraceae bacterium
AATAAGCAGGGAATGGACTGTACGGTTATCATCCGGCGCGAGAAAAACCGCGTCATGATGGAAACAAACAACCTGGGGATCTCCATCTTCAGCGCAACGACAATCAAGGACGATACAGACAGATTCTATATCGCGCTCACGGGCGATCAGTGCGCGCTGACGGATATCCATATTACGAAGCAGGCATAACCTGCAGGCGGCATCGTCTCCCTGAAGCAAATCTCTAGCCACATGAAAGCCCCGCCCCTGCTGAATTCAGCAGGGGCGGGGCTATCTACGCCGCTACGCTGTGGAAGGGTTTTCCCCGGGTATCATGCCTTCCGGATTAAAGCAGTACGCTCCTGTTCTTCCCTTCCTTCTTCGCTTCATAAAGAGCCTGATCCACACGCTGTACAAGGCTGTCTCCGTCCTCCTGTTCCTTGCGCTGCGTCACACCGAGGCTGACCGAACGGTGGCCGGCCTGCGGGAAGGCGACCTCTTCAAACGACCTGCGAATGCCTTCTGCAATCTTAAGCGCCTCCTGATCCGTAAGCTGCGGAAGAAGAATCATGAACTCCTCCCCGCCCCATCTCCCGGCGGAAGCATCACGGATCCCGGAGATATGCTTTTTCATCAGGTCTGCAAGAACGCAGATCACCTGATCTCCTTCCTTATGGCCAAACGTGTCATTAATCTTCTTAAAATCGTCAAGATCAAGCATGATCAGGGACAGTCTTCCAGCCGGTTCCGATTCCGTGCACTCAGTGATCCTTCTCTGGATCTCGGTACGGTTATACAGACTCGTCATACCGTCTGTCACTGCCATGTTGCTCAGCTTCAGATTCATGTCAAAGAGCTGTTCATTCGCGGCTTCCAGTTCTCTCGTCGCTTCCTCAATGAAGTTTGCAAGTCTTTCTACTGTAGAATACCTCCGGCTGGTATGCTCGTCTTCGGACATTCCCGAAGCCTTCGTCTTTATCCTGCCGGGAATCATCTCCTTCATGGACGCAATGACGAGCGTCAGGTTATGCTGGTTGACATGATCGCCCGTTCTCAGGAACTCACTGAGCGTATAGAACCCGGAAGACGGAGCAATTTTCTGGAACGCGACGGTTTCATTTCCAATATCCGAATTACCCCAGAAGGCCTTCCTTCCGGCACACGAGAAAATCACAATCGCATCCGGCTCTTCTTTCCGGATCTCCTGTACATTCTGGAAAACAGATTCCATGATGGTCACAGGATCCCCGTAAGCCAGCCTGATCTTTCCGGCGCGCTCAACATCCGAAGCCATCACCAGGGAACCGTCCTTCAGGCACTGCTGAGGATGGCGCAGGATCTCAATCCCATGGCTGTCGATCATATAAGGAAATTCCAGGGTATTAAACAGAAAGTTCTCATCGTTCTCGATCCTGAGATAACGCCGATAAGTGTCGAATGCGCTGCTTCCTTCGATCTCCTGAAGAATGTTGCCATCCGCCTTTGTAATCTCCATCTCCTTCCCCAGAGGCTTCCAGCCGCTGATATACCGGGTTTTGACAACCAGGTCATTTCCTCCGATGAAAGCAAATACGATGCTGTGGTCAGCCGCCTTTTCCCCATTTGAAAAGACAAACGACGTCGAGGAATCCAGCTCCGGGTTAATTGCTCCTCCGCCAACTATGCTGACATCACTCCGCACATTATCCAGCTCGCTGCACAGGCTTGACATGGAAGTCTCCCACACCGTCGTGTAGAGAAGAATCACCTTCACCCACAGGTTCTCATTCGCAAACTGAGAAACCTCCTGAATGACCCTGTCAACGTTTTCCTTCCCCATATGATACTGTCTGGTCTCAATTCTCGCCGAAGGAGATTCAAACTCTGTTAAGACAGCCGAATACGTGTCAGGACACAAATCGCCACCGATAATATTCCCGCAGGTAGAGCATCCCACATAGCAGACTCCCGGAAACTCCTTCTCGAGCTCTCCGGCGATCCTGTCAGCAGCATCCCGGTCCATTGATTCACTGAAAATCTGAAAAAGCATCCTGTCTTCCGATCCGGGATGAGTCTTCTTCCTCAGTTCACGAAAAGAATCAGCGGAATCCTTCTCAGTTTTAAACGAAATCTGATACTGCTTCATAATACTATTCCTTCCCCGGAATGCTCCGGCCAAAACATCTTCTTATTTCGCAACGATTCAGCACCCCATGAATAGTTACCTTATTTCTTTCTCAAAAGCGACTCTCCGGTCATCTCCGGCGGCTTTTCCATCCCCATCATCTCGATCAGTGTGGGAGCAATGTCAGCCAGGCATCCTCCCTCTCTCAGCTGATAAGCGGGATCATAATTCACCAGAATGAAAGGTACCGGATTGGTGGTGTGCGCCGTCCAGGGTTCTCCCGTCTCATAGTCTGCCATCATCTCGGCGTTTCCATGATCGGCACAGATAAAAAGCTGGCCGTCCGCTTCTTCGACCGCCTCCACCACCCGTCCGATACACTGATCGATACAGGATACGGCCTGAATGGCAGCCTCCTCCACACCGGTGTGGCCTACCATATCCGGGTTCGCAAAGTTCGTGACAATCACATCATATTCACCGGACTGGATCTTCTCGATCAGGGTATCGCATACCGCCGGGGCGCTCATCTCGGGCTTGCGGTCATAGGTCGCGACCTTCGGGGACGGAATCAGGAACCTGTCCTCCCCTTTATTGGGAGCTTCCACACCACCGTTAAAGAAGAAGGTCACGTGGGCGTATTTCTCCGTCTCAGCAATTCTCGCCTGCTTCATGCCGTTGGAGGCAAGCCACTCTCCAAAGGTATTGGGAATGAGATTCTTCTCAAAAGCGATGTCTTTGCCTGGAATCGTCACATCATAGTCCGTAAAGCAGACATAGGTCACCTTTTTCCGGGGTCCCCTGTCAAAGCCGTCAAACTCCTCCATGCAGAAAGCACGTGTTAACTCCCTTGCGCGATCCGGGCGGAAATTGAAGAAAATAACAGAATCTCCGTCACCAATGGTTGCCACGGGAGCGCCCTCTTCCATCACCACCGTAGGCAGGATAAACTCATCCGTTTCACCCTTCCGATAGGACTGTGTCACAGCCTCCACGGCTGAGGATGCCGTCTCACCCTCACCAAGTGTCAGGGCCCGGTACTCCTTCTCAATGCGTTCCCAGTTGTTGTCCCTGTCCATGGCATAATAGCGGCCTGCCACTGTGGCGATCCTTCCGCAGCCGATCCGGTCCATTTCATCCTGAAGCGCCTGGATATAATCCTTCCCGGATTCCGGAGGCGTATCTCTCCCGTCCATGAAGCAGTGGACGTATACCTTGTCAAGTCCATGACGCTTCGCAAGCTCCAGGAGCGCATAAAGGTGGGTGATGTGGCTGTGCACGCCGCCATCGGAGAGAAGGCCGTACAGATGCAGTCCCGTCCCCTTTTCCTTTGCATTGTTCACTGCCTTCAGGAGCGCCTCATTTTCGAAGAAATCACCGTCCTCGATCTTTTTCGTGATCCTGACCAGATCCTGATATACGATCCGGCCCGCGCCGATATTCAGGTGTCCCACCTCGGAACTGCCCATCTGCCCTTCCGGAAGCCCCACCGCTAAGCCGCTTGCATTCCCCTCCACAAAAGGACACTCTTTCATCAGCCGGTCCATCACCGGCGTGTCCGCCATAGAGATGGCATTGTGATCCCTGCGCTCGGTCAGTCCATAGCCGTCGAGGATCAGCAGTACGGTCGGCCTCTTACTGTCCGCATTCTTTACTGCATGCGCAAAGAAAGTGCCGGGTGCAGATACTGCAAGCAAAGCCGTCACCAGCACAGTAAGAAGCAGCGGTCTGAATCTGACTCTGTCTTTCATCCGGATCCTCCTTCCCCTCCTGACAGAAACCATTTCGTGCATCCCTTCATCTATGCCGCCTGTCTATGCCGGAATTCAGATAGTAACGCGCTTTTTCTTCATACATCATTTCGTCTGATTTCCGGATCAGGCTGTCGATGGAGCCGGCTCCATCCATGGTATGACAATAACCGATGGAGCAGCTGTATTCTGTATCAGCGACATTTTTTTTGATGTTTTCTACAAGCTGTTTCATTTCGCTCTCTGATGTCTGCCGGCAGACGATCACAAACTCGTCCCCTCCAAGCCTGTAGCACAGCTGTTTTCTTCTCAGGGCACGCAGCATACATACCGAAATCGTTACCAGTGCTTCATCACCGGCAGCATGACCGCTGGTGTCGTTAATAGCCTTAAGGCCATTCATATCTATCGTAATCAGGGCAGTGATGCTTTCAGGCGTTTTCCCGATATCAGCATAGTATGCCTGCCGGTTCAGAAGGCCCGTAAGAGAATCGATCTTGGTCAGCTTCAGGATCGAAAACACATAGTAAACATACAGGGCGATGGCAATGGTGGTGCAGAATATCTGCGAGTAATCTCTTCCATATACAAACGGAAGAATCAGCCCAACGCCAAATGCGCAGCCAAGGAAGACGATCGGAATGATCTCCAGGACCTGTCTGTTGCTGCGCCTGATCAGGATATAGATCAGAAAAGTACAATACAGTCCGACAACGATAAATGGCAACAGACCAAGCGGACCGCGATGAAATACATTCTCCTCGCTGACACTGAAGACCACCCCGTTAAAAATGGAGGAAAGATCAATGACCGCAAGAATCACAGCAGGAATGAATATATACCATCGCAGTTTTTTGATCAATGCGTAAATGAGCTGTGAAAGGATGAACGGAGTCGCGCTGTATCTGACCGCCATCAGAATCTCCCTGATCTGAGGCGACTTCCCCAGATCAGCAAGACAGAACTCCGCAAAAACAACGATGGAAAGAAGAAAGACTTCCACAATCAGAACGTACATACGCCTGATTGTAATCCTGTCCAGAAAAACCGTTTCCCTGAGCGAGATTGCAAACGCCGCCAGAACAAGAATCAATGCCCAGTTCCGAAAAACATATTCTTTCATCATATGGGAAACCCTGTTTCTATCCGGTCATGGTCTGGTCACTCACTGTTGATCGGCGTGGGGCGGAACCTGTTGAAGAACTCCGAGACCCCGCTGATCCCCAGCGTCTCATAGTCATTGGCGTAAATGGAATGCACCGGTGCGTTTTCCGTCATAGCCTGATACATCGTAAAGCCGTCCAGGGCGACGCGTCCGGTCCGCATATAAAGATCCCCGAATTCCGTCCAGCCGATATTTCCGTCCACGTTGCAGAAGATGTTCATCCCCTGGCTCTTAAAATACTGGAACTTCTGATTATAATCCGTGTACTCCCCCACGTGGCCGATATCCGCTCCGAAGGCAAAGATGATCTTATCCACTTTTCCGAGGATCGGCTCATTGACGGTAACCCACCGCTCATGATCTGCCTGCAGACGTGCCAGATCCGCGCCTTCCGCATTCAGATGCCCGTAGGTATGGCTCGCGAAGGTCCAGCCCTCCGCCTTCATCGCGTCCGCCACCTCCTTCGCCCTGGCGCAATCCTCTTCCCAGCTGAAATCAGGATGCTCCTGCAGCCACTGGATCTGGTCCGGATCCAGATGCGGGTCATTGATGTCCTTATAATAATTATTGGTCCGGTATCCGAATACGCCGTTGTACCCGGTCATGGCCACGGTTCCTCTTGCCCCGCGGTATGAAAAGTCGGGATGCTCTTCAATGAAGGTATCGATCCGGGGCACCACGTCAAAGTCACCGATGGCAGTCACACCCTCCTCATTTGTATACTCGCACTTTGGCTTCCCGTTCTCATCCACCAGCATGCGGGTCGCATAGCCCTGGGTTCCGATCCCGTAAGAATGATAGTAACTCAGATCATCTATGGACAATACGAACGCTTTCTTATCCGGAGGAAGCAGCAGTGAATCGTTCTTTGCGATGTGAACAACTCCGTTTTCATCGGTCGTCTTAATGCACATATCATCCAGGCCGACCATGACATAACCGGCATCGTACATCTTCTGGATCATGGCGTCGAATTCGACAGTCGTGGTCATGGCAGCATTATTCTGCCGCACCCGGTCTGCCCCGACCAATTCCGCGTTGAACGCCCGGTCATCATTGATCAGGGAATGGAAAAACACATGCGGGATCCTGGTCACATCTACCGGCACACACTGAGCCTTCCGGCTCTTGTAATCTTCGATGGCGTCCAGAACCGAAGAATCCTGGGTACCGATCCCCTCCAGGAGTTTTATCGCTTCGTCATAATCATACCCCGCTGCCAGAAGCTGTGCCTGAGTAAGAACCTGGGATGCCTCCAAACCGGTTTCCACCGCCTGTCCGTCGTCCTGGCCGGCGGCATCCCCGCCATCCCCGGAACCGCTGTGTGAAGCGTCACCGCCGGAAACGTCCCCGTCTGCAGCGGCAGCACCGGAGAGGTCTTGCGTCTTTCCGGAAGCCACGCTTCCCTCACCCGTTTTTGAATTGTTCTTTCCCCTTGCGCAGCTGACAGCCACGAATATGACCACGATCAGCAGCAAGGCAGCCGCGCCCAGAAAAACCGCGCGCTGAATCCGCAGGGCACGCATCCGCTCTTCCCTGCGCTTTTGTCTTGCCTGCGCCCTTAGGCGCATCAATTCGTCCTCACGATCAGGCTGGGGAATCTTCTCCCACCTGATCTGCTCACCGGAAGAGGTGGTTCCTTCCCTCGTTGTATTTCCAGTCTTTCTGCCGTTCTGACGCTCATCCATATCCATTTTCCCTTTTTATACTCGCGAACGTAATCTATTGCCGAATAGAATTATTCTTCAAAAAGCATTCAGGAGTTACGATTCACAGCCCCTCAGCTGTGTAAGAGGTTTTCACCGGGTGCGATCGGGAGAAAAGACAAGCAAAATGCACAAGTGATTCCTTTACAGATCCTTAGTCTGCATCTTCCGGAAACTCATTCTCGCCATAGGCTTCGCCGGTCCACATCGTCGGATCAAAAGCGTACGTGATATCATTCTCGATACAATAGTAGTAACCATCCTGGTCATCCTTCACATAGGTTCTGCCTGCGGCATCCTCATACATGGCCCCGCCGGTCGGATGAATGAGAACGGTCGATCCATCTGCAGCATAAACGTAGAATGCAGTATCCCCTGATTCCACATTGCTCTCATAAGAGGAATCGTTCTGAGACGGGGCATCTGCAGACAGCCTCTTGTTTCCCTCATGTACCTGGAATTGATTGTCGGAGAGCCTGTCATACGCCGTTCCGCTTCGGTCACGCCAGTATCCATCCGTTCCCTCATAGAGGGTATAGCTTTCTCCAAATTCATCATAAACGGTTATCACACCGCCCTGCGAACCTGCATTGGAGCCTCCATTGTCACCGGAACTGTTCCGGGACGTATCATCTGATGGACTGTCGGAGCGCACCGGATTGTTTATCCAGCCGGCTGCCCCTCTCAGGCTTACGACAATCCAGTCCCCATCGTCCCTGAGGATGGGAAGGACCGTTCCTTCATCAAGCACAGCAACCTTTTTCGCCCCAGTATCATTCCAGGCGTAAACAGCCGTTTCCCCCTCCGTCCGGTAATAAGACGGATCAATCGCAATAAAGTCTGCCTTCACCCAGACCGGAACGCCATCCACATCATCTGATAAGGCAGTCTTTGCCCATCCGTTTTCAGTATCCATCACAATGATCCTGTCTCCATAGTGAAGCGTCTCAACGGACGGGGAGTCGAAACCTGGATCCTTGTGTGCGGAAAGACTGTCACACAGCACCACTGAGGACAAGCCAATCTGCCCCGGACCCTGAGGCGGGAGAATCGCCGCGTTGCAAACCGCGCCTCCCAGTACCATCGACATGACCATGCCAAGGAAAACAGATACTCTCTTCATAACAATCCTCGCTTTCTAAAATAACAGGCTCCTGCGGCCGGCAGGAATGCAAAAGAATGAGATAAGGATGATCACTGCTCCTTTTGCACCTTCCTCGCCAGAAGATCGCTCAGCTTCACCGCAGCAATCCCCATTACGATTCCAAGGGCAATCCCGCAAAGGACATCCGTCGGAAAATGAAGAAACAGATAGAGCCTGCTGAACGCGATCAATGCCGCCGCAATCAGTACCGCCACACCGGCCTTTTTGTAATTCATGAAAATTGCCGTAGCCGCCCCAAATGCGAACGCGGAATGTGTGGACGGGAATGAAGAACTGGCCGGACGCTCAACCAGCAGTGCAAACGCCTGATCGATCTGACATGGACGCATCCTGGATACCACATGCTTCAGGAGCAGTTCTCCAAACAGCAGGACACCGGCAAATGAGATCAGAACCGCGATTCCTGTCCTTCTCGTCTTCTTGAAGATCAGCAGCACGATTCCGATCGCGAGCCACAGCTGCCCGTACGCGCCGGGAAGCTTTGTAAAGAAAAGGAAAAACGCGTCGAGAAAACCTGTTCTCGGTATACTGTAGAGAAATGACAGTTCCATAAGCACTCCTTCATCCTGATCCTGGTTCCTTCGTTCTGATTCCGGTTCCAGAATCCTGCTGTCTGAATGATCTGGAACTGTCGCAATCAGTACAAAAGACACGTCAGATGTATGAGTAATCAATCTGCGGATCCTTAGGAACTGCTCAGAAATCACCTGTGCAGATTACGCAGGATTCCCTTTCAAGAGTGCCCGGGGAAAATCCCGCGCATAACGGGCTATATAAGGAATTTTCCCCGGGCACTCTCGAAAGAAAAGACAAGCAAAATGCATCAGTTATACTCGCGAACGAAATCTATTGCCGAATAGAATTCTTCACCGCGGTATATGCAGTTCACGTAACATGTCTGCCTTCGGCAGC
>CACXFW010000208.1 GCA_902767065.1 uncultured Lachnospiraceae bacterium
CCGCTTCCCTGCACCCTGACCACCATGTGCTGCTGCTCCAGAACCTCCAGCGCATGCCGTACGGTCTGCCTGCTTAATTGAAACTGTCTGCACAGCTCATTTTCGGAAGGAAGCCGGTCACCCTCTTTCAGCGTCCCGGAATGGATCATTTCTTCTACCCAGCTTATGATGGTCTGGTATTTCGGTATTCTCTCCATAGTCCGTTTGAGCCCCCTTAAGGAAGATCGAACGATCCTCTCCCGTGTCATGTTCATAAACTGCCCTTTGCGGCATTGCAAAGGGCAGTCCAGGATTGACTGCCGGCGGCAGTCTTTTTACTTGATTACCTTCAGAGATTCTCTGTCGGCAAAGATCGCAACGAATACCAGGAAGACAACACCCTGGATCAGCTGCATCGTCTGTGTCGTCAGACCCATCATGATCAGTCCTGATGTCAGAACGATGTACAGCAAAGATCCGACGATCACATTCATAAATCTTGCCTTGGCACCGCCCGAGATCGGCATTCCGCCCAGAACCAGGGCGATCAGAATCTGTGTTTCCAGCTGGTTTCCGCCTGATGCGGTAACCGAGCCAACCTTGATGACATTGATAAATGCCGCAAATCCGGTAATGGCTCCTGCCAGCATATAGATCAGAAACTTGGTCCTGTCGGTATGGATACCGGCAAACTTCGCCGCCTTCTCACCGGCGCCAATCGCACGCAGGTGAATTCCGAACTTTGTGAAGTGGAAAGCCACAAAGCCGATTACAACCACAACCAGGGTGCAGATCAGCTTCAGCTGGTCCTTATTCAGCAGGATCATTGTAGCGTTCGCCCCGACCGGTGCTCCTGATGTCAGGTACTTGATGATACCGCGAAACAGGAACATGGTGCAGATTGTAACGATAAAGGACTTGATCTTGCGGTTCACATAGAAGAATCCGTTGATTGCCCCGATTCCGGCGCCAGTGGCGATTCCCGCGATCACGGCGACCGGTACCGGCGCCACCTTGGAAACCATGCAGACAACAATCGAAGCCATGCCAAGGATCGAACCCTGGGAGAAATCAAGACCGCCCATGGTCATGATAAAGAAGACGCCTGTCGCCGAAATCATGGTGACGTAGATCTGCGTCATAACCATGGAGAGGTTCTGCAGCATCCCTCCCTTTGTCAGGATATTAAAGATTATAAAGACCACAACCAGCCCGATGATCGGCAGAAGTGAGCGGATCAGAGAGATGTTGGACTGTCTCTTCAGCGCTTCCTCCCTTGAGACTGCCGCATTCGTATTTTGTTCAGACATAACTCTTCTCCCTCCTTAGACCATCGACGCGATCAGCGCATTTTCATCAAGATCCGGACTGCGGTACAGTTCACCGTTGATCTTTCCGTCCTTCATGATATAAATGCGGTCGCACATTCCGATCAATTCCATCAGCTCCTCGGAGATCATGATGATCGACTTTCCCTGCTTACGCATCCGGTCCATCAGCTGATAGATATCCTGCTTTACCTTGATATCGATTCCGCGGGTCGGGCTGTCGAGCACCAGGATATCGGAATCCTTTCCGATCCAGCGCGCAAGAACAACCTTCTGCTTGTTTCCGCCTGAAAGGTCTGATACGAACTGATTCGTGTTGACCATCTTGACGGACATCTCCTTCGCGTACTCGTTCGCGAACTTTTTCATCTTTGATCCGCTCAGGAAGCAGAGTGCGGACCGCAGATTGTCCAGAGACGGCAGGCAGATGTTGTCTCCGATGCTCTGGTTCATGACAACCGATTCATTGTCACGGTCCTTGGACGTGTAAGCCATGCTGTGGCTGATCGCCTTCGGAATGGAATCAATCGAGGTTCCGTCCGCCAGCGTAACACTGCCGGCGCGGTCGAAGGAAGCGCCGAAGCAGGCCTTTCCGACCTCATGCATGCCCGACTCGGACAATCCGCCGAACCCAAGGATCTCTCCCTTGTGAAGATCGAAGGAAATGTCGCTGATCTGGCCCGGAACACTTACATTTCTGACAGACAGAACGACCTCATCGGAAACCTTCTCGTCGTAGTCCGAACGGTAATAGTCACCCGTAACCTCACGTCCGACCATCAGTCTCTTCAGGTCATCCTCCGTCACGTCCGCACTCTTGACAGTATCGATGTACACGCCGTCCCTGAGCACAGTGATCGTATCGGACAGTCTCAGCACTTCAGGAAGATCGTGCGATATGAAGATGATCGTGTTCCCCTCTTCCCGGATCCGGTTCATATGCTTATAGAGCTCTTCACGGCCTTCCTGCGAAAGTGCTGTCGTGGTCTCGTCGATGACGACGATCTTCGGCGTAAAATAGGTTGCCTTCACGATCTCAACC
>CACXFW010000209.1 GCA_902767065.1 uncultured Lachnospiraceae bacterium
CCGCGCTTCGCGCTTCTGCGGCTGCTTACGCATCCGCGTTTTGCTCATCAGGGGGTGGGTTGCTCATGTCATGATGTAATTCTATTGTGATAAATCGCATAGAATTACATCATGACATGGCAACCGTACAGGTGGAAAACGTTACAGGTCACACTCCGGCCAGCCTCGCGCAGCAGACCCGGGGATCCTTCGTTTCGACCCCCAAGAGTCTGCCCTCAGGATCCCTGGGTCCGCCTTGGGGCTTACCTGGGTGCGGCCTGCAATCTGAAAGCACAGTTCCCCTCTGATGCAGGCGTCCTTCCGCCGGCAAACCGCGCCACGCATTGCGTTCGCGGACAGAAAGCCGCCGGAATGCGCGCGGCGAAGCTTTGGATCTGTTCAGAAACAATCTGCCCCCGGCGGATGCCGCATCTCATCGCATCCGCCGGGGGCTTCTTCCTCTCTTGCGTGCCGCTTTGGTTCACTGCCCGGTCTCCAGGCAGACTGTAAGCGCTCTACTGGTCTTTTTCGATAAACTCATGATAGATTGCCCGGATCGCGCGCCGGAAGTCTTCATTCTGCACGCCGACGATAATGTTGAGCTCGCTCGAGCCCTGGTCGATCATCTTGATGTTGATGCCGGCGTCCGCAAGCGCCGTACACAGCCGTCCCGCGGTACCGCGCGCATTCTTCATTCCGCGTCCCACGATGGCGACAAGCGCAAGATCCGACTCCAGATACAGGTTATCCGGATTGACCGCCCGGTGAAGTCCGGCGATCACATCCTGTTCCTTGTCCGCAAACTCCTCCTGATGCACCAGGACCGAGAAGGTATCAATCCCGGAAGGAGTATGCTCGAAGGAAATGCCATTTTCCTCAAAGACCTGCAATACCCGCCGGCCGAAGCCGACCTCGGAGTTCATCATCGCCTTGTCTATCGTGACAGAGCAAAAGCCCGTCCTTCCGGCAATTCCGGTGATGACATGACGCGGGCTGCGCACCGTGGATTCCACGATCATGGTTCCGTGATCCTCCGGACGGTTGGTATTGCGGATATTGATCGGAATTCCTTCCGCCCTGACCGGGAAGATCGCGTCCTCATGCAAAACGGATGCCCCCATATAGGAGAGTTCCCGCAGCTCCCGGTAGGTAACCGACTCGATCACCTCAGGATTCTCGATAATTCTGGGATCACAGGCAAGACATCCCGATACATCCGTCCAGTTTTCATAGACATTTGCCCGCACCGCGCGGGAAATGATCGAACCCGTGATATCGGAGCCGCCCCGCGAGAAGGTCTTGATGCTCCCGTCCGGCATCGCGCCGTAGAACCCGGGGATCACGGCCGTTTCCACGTTCTTAAGCCGCTCGCGGCAGACGTCGTTCGTCAGGTCCGCGTCGAAGTTCCCGTGGGCGTCGAACAGGATCACTTCCTTCGCGTCGATGAACCTGCATCCCAGGTAATTGGCCAGCACAATCCCGTTCAGATACTCTCCGCGGCTTGCCGCATAGTCACGTCCCGCCCTTCTGCGGAAGTAATCCTCCATCACGGCAAACTCTTCCTCCAGCGACAGATCAAGACACAGGCCGTCGATAATCTCCTGATACCGGGCCGCGATCTTTCGGATGTCCTCACTGATATCCTCTCCCTCTGACGCCTTATCGTAGCACCGGTACAGCATATCCGTGACCTTCGTATCGTCCGAATAACGCTTGCCCGGCGCGGACGGAATAATGAACTTCCTGTCCGGATCGGAGCGGATGATTGCCCCGACCTTCGCCATCTGCTGCGCGCTGGCAAGCGAGCTGCCGCCGAATTTGGTAACCTTCAGCATAACCTTACCTGTCTTTCCCTCATCAATCGGTCTTTCAGCCAATCACATCCGACATGGTGTACAGCCCCGGGCGCTGCCCGGCAAGGAACTTCGCGGCCGAGAGGGCTCCCTTCCCGAAGATGCTCCTTGAATAGGCGATATGATTGAACTCGATCACTTCATCCTGTCCGGCGAAAATGACCTCATGCGTTCCGGGGATGTTCCCACCCCTTACCGCGCTGATGCCGATCTCCTTCGGATCCCTTTTCTCCATACGCTGTGAGCGGTCGTATGTAAAGCGGTATGCCCCGTCCAACCCCTCATTGATGCTTTCCGCCAGAGCAAGCGCCGTTCCGCTCGGAGCATCCTTCTTCTGGTTGTGATGGCGCTCCACGATCTCAATGTCGTAGCCTTCCGGCGCAAGCCTGCGAGCCGCTTCCTTCACCAGCTTCAGGAGGAGGTTGACGCCAAGAGACATGTTGGCGGAGCGAAGGAGGGCAACCTTCTTTGCATCCGCGCTGATCCTGAGGATCTGCTCCTCAGACAGGCCGGTCGTGCATATGACGGCCGCGGCGCGGCTAAATAGCGCATAGTCCATCATCGCGTCAAACGCCTTCGGCGAGCTGAAGTCAACAATCACATCCGGCTTCTCCTTCACCTCGTCAAAACCCGCATAGACCGGATAGCTGCCCATGCACGTACCGGCCACATCCACTCCGGCGATGATGCAAACCTCCGGATCCGCTGACGCCAGCTCCGTAATCACCTTTCCCATCCGGCCATTGCAGCCGGTAAGCAATATCTTTGTCATACTCTGTCCCTGTTCTTTATTCTGGATCTTCCACCCCGGCCGGCTTCATCGGAAAGTCAGGATCCGGCCAGAAATAAACCGCTGCATCCGGCACGGCTCAATCCGTCCAGGCTGCGTTGTTTTCAGTCGCCGCAGGAAGGCAAACCAACCGGTTACAGAATCCCATACTCCTGCATCGCCTTCTTCAGCCTGTCGACGTTCTTTTCCTCCATCGCGCACAGCGGTGCGCGCAGGGGACCAACCTCTTTGCCCATCAGGTTCATCGCGGTCTTTACCGGAATCGGATTGACCTCACAGAATAGAGCGCTGATCAGATCCAGCGCCTTCAGCTGAAGGCGTGCGCTCTCAGCCGGGTCTTTGTCAAACCATGCCTGGCAGATCTCATGCGTCTGGCGCGGAGCGACATTGGACAGGACGGAAATGACCCCGATGCCTCCCAGTGCAAGGATCGGAACGATCTGGTCGTCATTTCCCGAATACAGATCAATCGTATCCCCCGCGAGTGCCTTGACCTTCGCGATCTGGGAAATGTTCCCGCTTGCCTCCTTGACCGCCCTGACATTTTCCGTATTCGCCCCCAGATAGGCGATTGTCTCGGGCAGCAGGTTGCAGCCGGTACGGCTCGGGACATTATAGAGAATCATGGGCGTATGAACCGCTTCCGAAACCTTCGTATAATGCTCAATCAGCCCCTTCTGTGTTGCCTTATTGTAATACGGTGTCACAAGAAGAAGGCCGTCCGCCCCCATCCTTTCGGCTTCCTGCGACATCATGACCGCGTCTGACGTACAGTTGGATCCGGTGCCGGCGACGACCGGGACACGGTGATCCACCATTTCGATACAGGCCCCGATGACCTTCATATGTTCCTCTACCGTCAGGCAGGAAGATTCTCCGGTCGTCCCGCAGATGATGATCGCATCCGTTCCCGCGGCGATCTGTTCCTCGATCAGTTCCTTAAGCTTCACGTAGTTCACACTCTCGTCCGCATTCATCGGCGTCACGATCGCTACTCCGGCTCCCCTGAAAATCGCCATAATCATTCTCCTTCCTTGAAAATAACAAAAAGCCGGCGCACTCAGCGCCCGCCTCTCGACAATATATCATTGCAGAAAACGTATGTCAATCCTTTTGGCGTATCACACACCGCGAACAGATACATGAGGGACCGATTTCTGCGCGGCAGCCTTCATCCGCCAAAGATCCGCAGCGGAGGGTGCGGACAGCGCAGGGCTCTTCCCGTCCCCAAGGTACGATGCCACGAGCATTTCCCGGCCTGTAAACTGCTGCAGATACCAGGCGCGGGCGCCGGACAGGTGCCGTGCCATCTCTTCAATATCCTTCAGGGTATGGAGTCCGCCCACGACGGTCGTGCGGAATTCATATGGAACAGATCCCTCCATCAGCAGGGAAATGCTCTCCCGCGCACATTCCCACACCTCTGCCGGCCGGCTGCCCTTCAAGGCTGTTTCATCATCCTCAGGGAACATTCCACAGGTGAGCGCGTATTTTTCCGGGCTGTTTTTTACATCCATCGCGACATAGTCGGCCAGTCTTTCTCCCAGGATCCTGCAAAGAGCTTCCGGCCTCATCCCGTTGGTATCCAGCTTGACCTTGTATCCAAGCTCACGGATTCTCCCGAGAAACTCCGGAAGGTCCGCGTGCAGCGTCGGCTCGCCGCCGGAGACGGCAACCCCCGAGAGTCTTCCTCTGCGCTTCGTCAGATATTGGAAAAACTCCTCTTCCGGATAAGGCTCTTTGCGCGCGCACAGTTCCGGCACCACCAGATCCGGGTTCTGGCAAAAAGGGCAGCGCAGGTTGCACCCCCGGGTGAATACCGTGCAGGCTACCTCTCCCGGATAATCTAACAGCGTAACTTTCTGAATTCCGGCCAGAAGCATCATTTTATCCTCTGTAAACGTTTATTCCCGACAATATGTTACAGATCGTTACTCTTCACGGCCGATCTGAGTTTTTGTATCTGACGCGTCAGGCTTGCCTGTAAGCGGCAGTACAAAACTCGGATCAGGCCCGTGGAGCGG
>CACXFW010000210.1 GCA_902767065.1 uncultured Lachnospiraceae bacterium
CCCTGGAACCGCTCAGATCCGTCAGATAAGCAAGCTTATCTGACTGGATCATGAGCAATTCCAGGAGGTGCTGAATAATTACATAATCGTTTCTGTTTATCTGTCGAAGACCGAGGTGCTGTGAGATGAACTGGAGAGATCGGCTGAATCGTTTTATGTACGGACGTTACGGGCAGGATCAGTTTTCGAGGTTTTTGCTGATCGTGTGCCTGGTGGCTTTGGTCATAAGCTTCTTCGTGCGGATCCCGGGACTGGGAATCGTGGTGCTGCTTCTGCTTGGGTATGTGTATTTCCGGACGCTGTCGCGCAATGTGACCGCGCGGTATGCGGAGAACCAGAAGTTCCTGGAGCTGAAGGAACGGTTCCTTGGCCTGTTCAGGAGAAATGGCAGCCACGCCAGGCAGCAGCAGGACCATATGATCTTCCGCTGCCCGAAGTGCAGCCAGAAGATCCGGATTCCGTGCGGCAAGGGGATGGTTGAGATTACCTGCCCGAAGTGCCGGACGAAGTTCCGCAAGAGGACCTGACCATGTTTGGCTATGTGACGGTCAACCGTCCGGAGATGAAGGTGCGGGAGCTGGAGCTGTACCGCAGCTATTACTGCGGCCTGTGCCATGCGCTGCATTCGCGCTATGGAAGACGCGCGCAGATGGTACTGAGCTATGACGGCACATTTCTCGCGATCCTTCTTTCTGGCGTGTATGAACCACAGGAGAGTGAGAGAAGGGCAAGGTGCCTCCTGCATCCGGCAATTGTGCATCGTGAGATTTCAAGCCGTTATACGGAATACGCGGCGGACATGAATGTGATGCTCGCGTTTTATAAGGCGGTTGATGACTGGCGGGATGAGAGGAAGCACTCCGCAAAGCTGACGGCGATGCTGCTTCACAGGGATGCCTGCAGGATCTCCTGCCGTTATCCGAGGCAGGCGGAAACGCTTGAAAGAAGCCTCAGGGCCCTCAGGCGGATGGAGAAGGAGACTCTTGCCGGGGAAAAGGCGCCATGCCGCATGCAGACTTCTTCCGGATCCCGGGGGACTTCTTCCGGGGATCTTTCCCGGAAGGATGCGCTTGACGCTGTCCTTGCCCGGATTGACCAGGCAGCCGGCTATACCGGCACCTTTCTCGGGGAAATGTGCGCGGTTCACCAGGATCACTGGGCAGAGGATCTCAGAAAGACAGGATTTTATCTGGGCAAGTTCATTTACCTGATCGATGCCTATGACGATCTGAAGGAGGATCAGAAGAATGGCAGCTTTAATGTCCTCCTGGAGCTTTTGAGACTTCAGGAAGAGAACTTCGACCTCATCCTCAGGGAGATCCTTCTGGATACGGCTGCGCTCTGCTGCCGCTCGTTCGAACGGCTTCCGATTCTCAGAAGCGTCGCTGTTCTGCGCAATATCCTCTACTCCGGAATCTGGGTCAGGTTCCATCAGATCCGGTCAGGAGAAGACGATCAGAAGAAACGCCCGGCCTGCGAAGCAGGAACCTCCCACATATGAGGAAATGAGCTGCGGCAGCGGCCAAGCCGCGTGCGGCGGGATTTCCGGATGTCCGGGAGCGGCTGTGAAGAGTAACGAATAAAGAGACTGGAATGAAAGAAATGCCAGAGGAAGATACATGAAAGACCCGTATAATGTGCTGGGACTGGAGAGGGGAGCGTCCGATGAGGAAGTCAAGAAGGCTTACCGGACGCTGAGCAGAAGATACCATCCGGACGCAAACATCAACAACCCGAACAAGAAACAGGCGGAAGAAAAGTTCAAGGAAGTTCAGCAGGCTTATGACGCGATCCAGCGGGAGAAGGAAGGCGGAAGCGGCAGCTACGGTCCCGGAAGCAGCAGGGGAAGCGCCTATTCCGACTTTGGCGGCTTCGGCGGGTTTGGCGGTTTCGGCGGCTTTAGCGGCTTCGGGGGATTTGGCCAGGATGCCGGTCAGGCAGGTTCCCGGAGCGAGACGGACCTTCACCTGCAGGCTGCCCAGAATTATATTAACAGCCGTCATTTCCAGGAAGCGCTGAATGTCCTGGACCAGATTACGGACCGGGACGGCCGGTGGTACTATCTCAGCGCGATCGCGCATATGGGAGCCGGGAACAATGTCCAGGCGAAAATGATGGCACAGCGCGCCGTCGGGATGGAACCCGGTAATGCGCAGTACCGTCAGCTGCTTGAACGTCTCGAGAACGGGGGCACCTGGTATCAGGACATGGGAGCTTCCTACGGCTATCCGATGGAAGCGGGGGCGGATCTGTGTCCGCGGATGTGTCTTGCAAGCATCGCGTGCAGTATGTGCGGTCCCGGAGCGTTTTGCTGCATCTGAATTTCTGCCGGACAGCTACAGGTCACACCCCGGCCAGCCGTTACACTGCCCCGCCGCCCTGTGCCTGTGGCCCCCCGTGAGGAACCATAAGCTGGAGCGCCGACGGGATCCACTGCTTACGAAGACTTAGCGGCC
>CACXFW010000211.1 GCA_902767065.1 uncultured Lachnospiraceae bacterium
CCCCTGGAACCGCTCAGATCCGTCAGATAAGCAAGCTTATCTGACTGGATCATGAGCAATTCCAGGAGGTGCTGAATAATTACACATAGGATTATAGATGAGCCAGATACCGTTCGAAAGTACGAGTCTTGAGAGACGAAGCAGTTTCGATTACGGTATCGGCATCCGAACGGATATTGTCAGGAATAAACTGTTGTTTATTAAGGAGTACAAAAGCGCGCCGGGATGACGGTCCGGCGCGCTGTGTTTATTGATTGAAAAGCTGAATGGATTGATTAACTGATTCTATATGAAGCGCTGATCTGGAAAAAACTGATCACAAACCTGCAGCAGAGGCCTGATCAGGAATCCGGTCAGCCATCAGCCGAGGCGGTTGACCGCGCCGGCGAGACGGGAAACCTTGCGGGAAGCGGTATTCTTGTGAAGAACGCCCTTCTTCGCGGCCTTATCGATTACGGAAGTCGCGTTCAGAAGTTCCTTCGCCGCAAGCTCCTTATCGGAAGCTTCCACTGCCGCGAGCACCTTCTTGGACGCTGTCTTCACTGCAGACTTGACCGACTTGTTTCTTTCCTGTCTGACCTTGCTGGTCAGGACACGCTTCTTAGCGGACTTAATGTTTGCCAAAACGTACACCTCCAACAATAGATTATTCGATATCACTTCAGTCGTGCTTGAAAGACGGACACGGACGTTTCAGGCACACATACGGATGTATTCTAATCTGCGCAGATGGAAAAGTCAACATCTTCTTGATGTTTTCATTTCCTTCATGTAAACTGTTCGATGCAAGTCTTCGTAAGCCAGAATCGTTGCTCAGGATGCCTCCAGGAGGCGTCTTATGGCCGCGGGGCGGCGCAGGGATATATGCCGCAACGATTCTGGCTGAATGCATCCGGAGGAGATTCCATTGTCAGAAATAGAGATCAGTAAAATCCGTAACTTCTGTATCATCGCGCATATCGATCACGGGAAGTCCACGCTTGCGGACCGGATCATTGAGAAGACCGGCCTTCTGACAAGCAGGGAGATGTCAGCCCAGGTGCTTGACAATATGGACATTGAGCGGGAGAGAGGCATCACGATCAAGTCCCAGTCCGTCCGGATCATCTACCACGCGAAGGATGGAGAGGAGTATATCCTGAATCTGATTGACACGCCTGGCCATGTGGACTTTAACTATGAAGTTTCCCGTTCCCTCGCGGCCTGCGACGGAGCGGTGCTTGTCGTGGATGCCGCGCAGGGGATTGAGGCGCAGACGCTGGGAAATGTATACCTTGCCCTTGATCATGATCTGGAGATCCTCCCTGTCATCAACAAGGTAGATCTTCCGAGCGCCGACCCGGACCGGGTCGCGTCGGAGATTGAGGACGTGATCGGGCTTGACTGTGAGAGCGCGCCGCGCATTTCCGCGAAGACCGGCCTGAATGTGGACGAAGTGCTTGAGCAGATCGTCCGGGCGCTTCCCGCGCCGAAAGGGGACAGGACGCTGCCTCTGAGCGCGCTGATCTTTGACTCGCTCTATGATCCGTACCGTGGCGTGATTGTCTTCTGCCGGCTGTTTGACGGAACCCTGAAGAAGGGCATGAAGGTAAAGATGATGGCGACGGGTACCACGGCGGAGGTCGTGGAGGTAGGGTATTTTGGCCCCGGACAGTTTATTCCGTGTGAAGAGCTGGAGGCCGGGATGGTCGGGTATTTCACCGCCTTCCTGAAGAATGTGAAGGATACCCGGGTCGGGGATACGGTGACCGACGCGTTAAGGCCGTGCGCGGAAGCGCTTCCGGGATATAAGGACCCGCTGCCGATGGTTTACTGCGGCGTGTATCCCGCGGACAGCGCCCGGTATCAGGATCTGAGAGACGCGCTGGAGAAGCTTCAGCTCAATGACGCCTCCCTGCAGTTTGAGCCGGAGACGAGTGCCGCGCTGGGCTTTGGCTTTCGCTGCGGATTCCTTGGACTTCTCCATCTGGAGGTGATCCAGGAGAGGCTGGAAAGAGAGTACAGCCTGGATCTGGTGACGACCGCGCC
>CACXFW010000212.1 GCA_902767065.1 uncultured Lachnospiraceae bacterium
CCAATTCCGCGGTATATGCGGTGTGTTTTGTTGACTGTCATCACAGGAGCTTCGGATTTGAATTATATTGTCCTGGACCTGGAGTGGAACCAGTGTCCTTACGGAAAGAAAAAAGAGGATCCCAGGCTGCCCTTCGAGATCATTGAGATCGGGGCGGTTAAGTTAGATGCGTCCTTTCAGGAGGTCGGGACTTTTCACGAGACCATCCGTCCCGTCCTGTACCGCCGGCTCCATTACATGACCCGCAGTGTGATCCATATGACAGAGGAGGATTTTCAGGGAAAACGAACCTTCCCCCATGTCTTTGCGGACTTTCTTGTGTGGTGCGGCGACGCGCCCGTATTCTGTACCTGGGGACCCGGCGATCTGACGGAGCTTCAGAGAAATGTACGCTGGCATATCGAACACGGAAACCTCACGGGACGCTGGCCGTTTCCGTTTCCGTTTTTCTACCGGGATGTCCAGAAGATCTTTTCCTACAGCCACGAAGACGGGAAGATGCGCCGCTCCCTGGAGTGGGCCGTCGAATATCTTCAGATCGAAAAGACGGAGGAATTCCACGACGCGTTCTCCGACGCGCGCTACACAGCACGGATCCTGCAGCTTCTGAACCCGGAGGATGTCAGGAAATACACCTCGATCGACACTTATCACACGCCCTCAAAGCGCAGTGAAGAGATCCTGGTGCGCTATGACAATTACACGAAATATATCTCAAAGTCCTTCCCGAAGAGGGAATCGGTCATGAAAGACCGCGTGATCATTTCGACCCGGTGCCTTATCTGTGATCAGAAGATCCGGCGCACCATCCGCTGGTTTTCCGACAACGGCCGCAATTATCTGTGCATCGCGCAGTGTCCGGAACACGGACTGTTCCGCAGCAAGATCCGGATGCGCCAGAATGCGGACAACGAGTGGTATGTGGTGAAGACAACCCGCGCCGCATCGCCCTCAGACGTGGATGCGGTCAAAAACAAGCTGGAAACCCTCCGCCAGCGGAGGCGCATGCACAGAATGAACTGAATATCCAGCGTTACTCTTCACAGCCTGTCTGGCTGCGAAGAGTAACGATCCAGCCTGTCAGTTCAGAATGAACCGGTTGACTTATACCGCCCTGTCAATATAGAAGTCACTGATCAGATCTTCTATGCTGTGCAGCAGCGCCTCCACCCTTCCATAGAACGCATCGTCATTTCCCGGATTCTCGAGCTCATCCTCCAGAAGATTCATGGTATCCTTGATACGCTCCATTCTTGTAATACCGGATCCGCCTTCGAACAGACTGCGCCGGGCACGGACATTTTCCTCCGGCGTCATGATGGAGGCGATGGTATCCACCTTCGGCTTCTCACCGATAAACCGGAAGGTTACGGAGGGTGAGGCATGGTTCAGAAGGTGCGTCAGGTACGCGATATCCCCCGTATTCTTATAATACCTCCAGGCAAAGGTCTTCCGCATGGTCTGCGCTCCGACGGATCCCAGTCCCAGCCTCTGTCCGGCCGCCTTCATGGCACGGTACGCCTGTTCCCTGGAGATCGCCCGCATTCTGTGCCCGACAAACAGCGGCGCACAGTCCTCTTTCCCGTTCGTGTATTCCTCTATGACTGCCTTCAGATCCGGCTCAAAACGGTAAGATCGCTTCACGCGTTTCGTGCCAAGATAAACCGTGAGGGTATCCTTATCTCTCACATCGCCGACCGACAGCTTTAAAAGCTCCTGGACCTGAAGCCCCGTCCCGACCCCGAGACGGAACATAATAAAGTATTTTTTATCCAGATTCATCAGTTCTTCTTCGTAACGCCTGAGAGTCTCCTCATCCTTGATCGGTGCAACCCAGTTCATATGCTAGCTCCTTATTCTGTGTCATCTGTTGTTTTGCCCCTGCTCATCCGGATCATCGGTCAGATCCAGGTCATGAAGTCCGGGATCCTGTTTCCATTCATTCTTTTCCCTTGACTCTTTTTCCATCTCCATGGCCCTGCGAAGCTCCTCTTCGATCTCCGCCGTCGACTTGGCTTCGATCTCTTCCTCCCGCCTGAGGGCCTCTTCCCTTGCCGCGCGCAGCTTTTTCTTCGACCGGTAATCACTTGTCGAGCGCAGCAGTATCATCAGAAGAAGCAGCAAAAAGACGATGAGAATCAGGCCGACGATCAGGATCAGCGTCCTTTGGTACTGATGGATAAATGCACGAATCTGCTCTACCGCACTGTGTGCGAAGTCCCCCACATCCTGCCAGACGATATCACTGGTATCCTGGATGCTGACTTCCTTATCTCCCGTCTCTCCCTCTGCCCTGACACGGACCACCGTCTGCCACGGATACGAAAGATCCAGGCTGACGGGATTGACGCTCAGCGTCATGTTTCCGACAGGCCAGTCATGGTACAGATAGGGAATCACCGTGCTTTCCCCCGGAGCCGGTGCGCTTCCGGAGGATAACACAACATCAGCCGGATCCGCGTCAGCCGGGATCGATACCAGGCGCATGCCTCCCGTCCGGGACACAACCTGGGACAGCTCCGGTGCCTGCAGCGATTCTCCCTTCCCGAGATAATTCACATTCATCAGGCTGGCCATCGTTTTGTCATCCACACCCGCGGCCATGGAAATATTCCGGAAATGATTAAATCCGTAATTCAGAAGATCGATTGTCTCAAGATAATTCTGACCCGCGCCGTTTCCGTGCAGAAGAACACACACAAGTCTCCTGCCGTCCCTCTCTCCATAGGTTACCAGCGTATTCCACGCCATCTGCGTAAAACCGGTCTTTCCGCCGGTGCACCAGCTCATGTAGTAATCGGTATCCGTTCTCATCATCTGATGATGATTCACAAGATACCGGGGCTCCTCATACGTATTCGTAGGAGCCACTTCATACTCCACCGTCCCGCAGATCGTACGGAAATTCTCATTCGCGTAAGCAGCCCTCGCGATCAGGGCCATATCATGCGCCGTCGTATAGTGATCCTCCGCGGACAGGCCGGACGGATTGGAAAAATGCGTACCGGTACATCCCAGAGAAGCAGCCTTGTCGTTCATCATCTGCGCAAAGCCTTCGATGGAACCGCCCACATACTCCGCCAGCGCATTCGCCGTGTCATTTGCCGACTCCAGCATCAGCGTGTACAGCGCATCGCCAACCGAGATCATCTCTCCCTCGGACAGACCTACATTGGAAGCGTTTTCATCCAGCTCATACACGATCGGAGAACAGGTCATAACCGCGTCCGGATCCGCATTTTCCAGGGTCAGAAGACACGTCATGATCTTCGTGATCGAAGCCGGGTACAGCTGCCGGTCGCAGTTCTTGGAATAGAGAAATGCGCCCGTATCAAGATCCATCACCACGCCCGCGGCAGCCTGGATCGCCTGGCCCTCCGGCCACCCGGCAACGGCGTTCGACTGGACCGGCTCATAATATTCTTCAGGGATATAAACCTCTTCTTCCTCGCCTTCGTCACCCTCTTCAGCCCACGCAAAGGGCATGGCAACCGTCAGAAGAAGAGCTGTCAGCAGAAAGCATGACAGTGCACGATAAAAGATATGATGTTTGAATTTCATGACACTCCCCTTATCATTATTCTGCTCCCCGGCCTACTTTTTCACGAACCGTCTGACTATGTATGCGTTCGCTTCCTTCTCCTGCGTATCATCCAGCTCCAGGAGCGGTTCCGTCATCCCCCGGCGCGCAAGCGCATTTTTCAGAAGATAATCGCAGACATGAGGATTCTTCGGAAGCAGCGGGCCATGGAGATAGGTCCCGACCACATTCTTATACAGCGCGCCCTCCTGGCCGTCCTGGCCGTTGTTGCCGAACCCGCACACAACCTCTCCGAAAGGCCTGACGCCCTCTCCGAGATGCGTTCTTCCTCCGTGATTCTCAAACCCCGTGACAGGATAAGGAAACAGAGGATTTTTAAGCACAATATTTGAAATCAGGCGGGGGCTTCCCTGCTTTGTCGTAAGATCCACCAGGTGAAGTCCCTCCATGTCACCGTCCGGCGTGCTGTATTCATGCCCGAGAAGCTGGTATCCGCCGCATACCGCGATCACGACGCCGTTATCCTCCACATATTCCCTGAAATCCTTCCGGATCTCCTGCAGCCTGCGGCAGACAATCATCTGCTCCCGGTCACTTCCTCCTCCCAGAAGCACGATATCCGTCCTGGCAAAGTCAATGCGGTCCCCGAGATTGTACTCCACAACCTCGGCGTCGAAACCGCGCCATTCAAGGCGCATTTTCATGCACTGGATATTCCCGCGGTCCCCATAGAGATTCAAAAGGTCCGGATACAGATGCGCGATCGTGATCTTCATCTTCCCTCCATCTCCTTCAGAATGTTATGTGTCGAATAGAGCGCCGTATAGTTGACCAGCACATACAGGTTGCCGCAGCCGTCCTTAATCCGGGCTTCAATCGCACTCTTTACATCCTCAATCAGATCCGCCCTGATCGAAACATATTTCAGGCGCAGTCTCATATCCTGGCACCTGAGCCCGCTGACCGTGATGGAATGGATACTTTCATCCTTAAGACGGTCAAAGTCCACATCCCACAGCCAGGAGATATCCTTCCCGTCCTGGGCGTTGTCATTGATCACGATAATCAGGTCCTTCAGGCTGGTGTCCTCCATGACAGAGGAAATATTCTGGTTGAATCCCGCCGGGTTCTTCGCAAGATTCAGAAGCACCTTCGTGCTGCCGATCTGAAACTGCTCGTTTCTCCCGTTCTCCGGATGATACTCATCCAGCATCCTGTCAAAATGATCTGTCGGGATGCCAGCCGTGCGCACGGCTGCGTAGCAGGCAAGGATATTGTAGATATTGTAGAATCCACGGTAGTTTGCGTGGATCTGCTTCAGATTCTCCTTTTCTTTCCCTCGCTCCTTCACGCTAAAGCTCAGGCCGTCCTTTTGCTCAATCCTGCAGGCGTCATAATCGATCGCAGGTCTTTGGAATCCGCAGTCCGGACAGCGGTAGATGCCCAGCTGGCTGTAATGATAAAACTCATATAGAAGCCTTGTCCCACACCGTTTGCAGAACTGTCCTTCCCGGATCTCATGTGATGATCCGCCTGTCTCCTTCCCCTGATTCACCCGCTCGCTGATTCCATAGGTAATCAC
>CACXFW010000213.1 GCA_902767065.1 uncultured Lachnospiraceae bacterium
ATTGTGGGCGGTCAGAGGTGCTTCGCACCTTGTCCGCCCCATGAATTCTCAAAAATCGTCCGGTGAGTAAACTCCCCGTCCTGATTTTGTGAGAATTCATGAGGTGCTGAATAGTTACATGAAAAGAATCATCGTAAGGAGGTACAAGAGTGGCGAAAAGTACCATTGATGCGATCCGGGAGGTTGAGCAGGAGACGATGGAGGCTGAAAGAAAAGCCGCTGCCGACGCCAGGGAGCTCGCCTCTAAGACCAGGGATGATGCCGAAGCCCTGATCCGGGAAGCCGTCAAAAAAGCGCTAAGTGATGCGCAGACGATCATTTCCCAGGCCCAGGAAAGGCAGAAGGAACTCGTTGACTCAAAGTCCCGGGAAGCGAAGAAGACCGTGGAGAAGCTGAAGGCGTCAGCCGCGTCAAAGAGCGCGAAGGCGGTGAAGGCGATTCTGGCTCTTGCGTCCGGCCAGGACTGACCATTTGCTGTCGGAAAGGAGATAAAACAGCCTATGTCTGTAGTTCCGATGAAACGAATTTCGGTTGCGGCGATGAAGCGCGACCGGAAGGCCGTTCTGGAATATCTGCAGGTGCTGGGCGCGGTACAGATCTCGATCAGAGGAAAAGAAGACGACATCTTCACGAAGACGGACATGTCGAAGTCGCAGCAGGTGTTCCTCAAGAACAGCGAAAAGGCGGAGGACGCGCTTGCGGTTCTGAAGCGTTTCGCGCCCGAGAAAGCAGGCCTTCTGTCGGGCTTTGAGGGCAGGAAGCAGCTGTCCGTGGAAGAATTCGATACCTGGGCGAAGAAGAGCATGAAAACACTCCGCCTGTGCGGGGAGATCCTGGATACAGAGAAGGAATACGCGGACTATGTGTCACGCATCCCCAAGCTGGAGGATCAGAAGAAGGCGCTCGAGCCCTGGATGAAGTTTGATCTTCCGCTGGACACGGACGGGACAAAGACCTGCGCGGTCTTCATCGGTTCGCTTCAGGGATCCTATACGGTGGAAACGTTTTATACCCAGCTGAAGAAGCTGTCGAACGTGGAAACCTTCCATGGGGATATCATTTCCTCTGATGCCACGCAGACCTGTATCTTCCTGGTGTGCGAGAAGAAGGATCAGGCAGCGGTAAGGGAAGCGCTCCGGCGCATGAACTTCGCCACGCCGCCGGTTTCTGACATGAATCCCGCCGGGCGGGTGAAGGAGATCGAGCAGGAGATCGAGCTCACGCACAAGCAGATTGACCAGGCGGCGGAAAAGATCCGGTCCTATGCCGGCAGCCGCGAGGATATCCGGTTCGTGTCTGATTACTATACGGTCCGGGCTGAGAAGTATGGGGTGATCTCGCAGCTGCTCCAGTCAAGGAGGGTGTTCTTCCTGGAGGGGTTCATCCCCGAGGCAAGCGCTTTGGCCGTGAAGCAGGGGCTTGAGAGCCGGTTTGACGCGGCCGTGGAGATCAAGGAGGTCGGAAAGAAGGAAAAGCCTCCGGTTCTGCTGAAGAACAACGGGTATTCCTCTCCGCTGGAGGGCGTCACGGAAAGCTATTCGCTGCCCGGGAAGAAAGAGATCGACCCGACGTTCCTGTCCTCCCTCTTTTACTACATTCTGTTTGGAATCATGCTCTCGGACGCGGGGTACGGCATTTTGCTGTTTCTGGGCACCGGCATCCTCCTTCTCAAGCTTGGGAAGAAGATGGAGCCGGGCATGAGGAAGACGATGCGGATGTTCTTCTTCTGCGGGATCGCGACGACCTTCTGGGGCTTCATGTTCGGATCCTTCTTCGGAGACGCCGTCGATGTGATCGGGAAGACCTTCCTTGGAAAGGGAGAGGACTTCGGGCTGAAGCCGCTGTGGTTCGCTCCGCTCGATGAGCCCATGCGGATGCTGACCTTCTGCTTCATCATCGCGCTGATCCACATGTTTGTCGGACTCGGGGCGAAGGCGTACATGCAGATCAGGGCGAAGAAGTACCTGGATATGGTCTATGACGTGGTTCTGTGGTATGTGCTCCTGATCAGCTGCGTCGTCTTTCTGCTGACGGTACCGACCATGGCGGAAATGCTCTCCGTGAACACGCTTTCCTCTTCGCTCCAGAAACCGATGATGATCCTCATGGTCATCTCTGCGGTGGGAATCATCCTGACCGGCGGCAGGGAGTCGAAGAACTGGGTCAAGCGGATCCTGAAGGGACTGTACGCGCTGTACGGGATCTCGGGCTGGCTGAGTGATATTCTGTCCTACTCAAGGCTCCTGGCCCTGGGACTTGCCACCGGCGTCATCGCGCAGGTATTCAACTCCATGGGAAGCATGGGAGGCAATTCGATCCCGGGCGTGATCATGTTTATTGTGGTATTTTTGGTTGGAAATGTGCTGAACATGGCGATCAACGCGCTTGGCGCCTATGTGCATACGAACCGTCTGACCTATGTCGAATTTTTCGGAAAGTTCTATGATGGCGGCGGAAAGAAATTCCGTCCCTTCGCTGCAAATACGAAGTACTTTAAGTTTAAGGAGGAAATGTGACTATGAGTTTGGGATTATTCTTTGCTCTTACCGGAGCAGCACTTGCGGCGGCAACTTCGGGACTTGGCAGCGCGCGCGGCGTCGGCATTGCCGGCCAGGCGGCGGCAGGCTCCTGCACGGACAACCCTGATCTGTTCTCGAAGGTTCTGATCCTTCAGCTGCTTCCCGGCACACAGGGAATCTACGGCCTGCTGATTGCCTTTATCTGCCTGTCCCAGATCGGGCTTCTGGGCGGAAGCGCAGATCCGAACATGTCTCTTTCGACCGGTCTTCTGTATCTTGCGGCCTGTGTTCCGGTCATCATTGTTGAGCCGATCTCCGCGATCAACCAGGGCAGGACGAGTGTCGCATCCATCGCGATGGTCACCAAGAAGCAGGAGACATTCGGTAAGTCCATGATCTTCCCGGCCATGGTTGAGACCTATGCGATTCTGGCTTTGCTGATCTCCATCCTGGCGATCTTCGGTGTTGCCAGATTGTAATGAAGGAGATTTCCAATGGCAGGTTTAGATAAGATATTAGAGGATATCCGAAGCGAATCCGCGAAGGAGGTCGAATCCGTGATGCGTGAGGCGAAGGCCGAATACGACGCGAAGATGGAGGAAGCCCGGAAAGAGGCGGATACGCAGGCTGCGAGGATCCTTGCCAGGGCGAAGAGCCAGGCAGACGATCTGATCGCGCGTGCGGATTCCGCTGCGGCGCTGGAGGAAAAACGCATGATTCTCCTTGCAAAGCAGGAGATGATCAGCGATGTCATGGAGCAGGCGAAGAAGGCATTTTTAAGCCTTCCGGCGGATCAGTATTTTGACCTGATCCTGAAGCTGGTCAGCCGCCATGCGCTCCCGAAAGAGGGGGAGATCTGCTTTAGCAGACATGATTTTGAACGCCTTCCGAAGAACTTTGCCGCGAAGCTTGTCGCGGCGCTTCCCGAAGGAGCCAGCCTGAATGTGTCCAAAGAGGACGAGAAGATCGAGGGCGGTTTCATTCTGAAGTATGACGGACTCGAGCAGAACCTGTCCGTGGAAGAGATCTTCGAGGAGAAGAAAGACCAGATGACGGATGCGGCGGGGAAGGTCCTGTTCTCCTGAGGGAGAGGGTCCTGAAGGAGCCGGATTCCGTTCGAAAGTACGAGTCTTGAGGGACGAAGCAGTTTCGAGTACGGGATCGGCATCCGGACGGATATTGTAAGGACGAAACTGTCGTTTACAGAGGAGGAATACAATGGCCGAACAATATATCTATGCGGTCGCGCGTGTTCGTTCCCGTGAGCTGTCCCTGCTGAATGAGTCCGTGATCGGGCAGCTGTGTGCCGCGTCAGGGGAGGAGGACTGCCTCCGGATCCTGAATGAGAAGGGCTGGGGGAATCCGGACCTTCCCAGCGAGGAAATGTTCCGCGAGGAAGAGAAGAAGACCTGGGCATTTATCCGCGAGCTGGTTCCGGATCAGATGCAGATCTTTGACGTGTTCCGGCTGACGGCGGATTACCATAACCTCAAGGCGGCTGTCAAGGAGAGCTGCATTGACGGCACCCATCCCGGGATCTATCAGGAGGATGGGACGCTGGATGCGGGCGTCATGGAGACGGCGGTTGCGGAATCGGATTACGAAGCCCTTCCGAAGTCCATGCGCGCGGTTGCGCAGGAGGCGAAGGAGACGCTCCTTCAGACCAGGGACGGCCAGCTGTGTGACGCGATCATCGACCGGGCGGCGCTGGAGGCGGTGCGCGAAGCCGGCGCGAAGACCGGAGAGAAGCTTCTTCAGGACTATGGAGAGCTGATCTGCGCGACCGGGGATATCCGGATTGCCGTGCGAAGCGCGAAGTGCGGAAAGGACCGCCAGTTCCTGATGAAGGCTCTGGCGCCCTGCGAAACCCTCGACATTGAGCTTCTTGCGGACGCCGCTTCTTCCGGGATGGACGCGGTCTGCGCTTACCTGGATCACACGGTGTACGCGGATGCGGTTGACGAGCTGAAGGCTTCCGTGGCTTCCTTCGAGCGCTGGTGTGACAACCGGATGATCGAGACGATCCGGCCTCAGATTCACAATCCGTTCGGCATCGGACCGGTCGCGGCATATATCCTTGCCCGTGAAAATGAGATCAGGACGGTACGCATCATCCTTGCGGCGAAGAGAAACTCGCTGCCTGAGGAAATGCTCCGGGAAAGGGTAAGGGCAATGTATGTATAAGGCAGCGGTAATGGGTGACTGGGATTCCATCTATGGATTCTCCGCGCTTGGCCTGGATACCTTCCGCATCGAGGCGGAGGATTCGGCGCAGGAAGCGATGGATCTTCTGAAACGGCTGTCCCAGAGCCACTATGAGATCATTTATATCACGGAAGCACTGGCAAAGCGGATTCCGGAAGAGATCGAACACTTTCGTCTGCAGACAAGCCCCGCGGTGATTCTCATTCCGGGAATCTCCGGCAATACGGGCGATGGCCTGAGCGCCGTAAAGAAATCGGTGGAACAGGCAGTCGGAAGCGATATCATATTTGGAAAAGGCACCTGACGGACAAGTGACAGCCCCAGAGGCGGGACTTCGCCGGACGGATACGTGACAGGCCCAAAGGCGGGACTTCGCCGGACGGACCGGGGGATTTCCGGGTAACCGGTAAGGTGCTGAGAATAAACATAAGAAAGGCACAGGATATGGCAAAGGGAACAATCAAGAAAGTGTCCGGACCGCTTGTCGTGGCGACAGGCATGCGTGACGCGAACATGTTCGACGTGTGCCGTGTCTCGGACAGGAGACTGATCGGAGAGGTCATCGAAATTCATGGTGACGAGGCCTCCGTTCAGGTCTACGAGGAGACGGCGGGACTGGCTCCCGGGGAACCGGTCGAGTCGACGGGAGCGCCTCTGAGCGTAGAGCTCGGCCCCGGACTGATCGGAAGTATCTATGACGGAATCCAGAGGCCGCTGGTCGACATCATGAAGCAGACCAATTCCAATCTGCTTGCAAGGGGAATCGAGGTTCCGTCACTGAACCGCGAGAAGGTATGGCATTTTACCCCCATTGCGAAGGCAGGGGATCATGTCATCGGCGGGGATATCCTGGGAAGCGTGCAGGAGACGCATATCATTACCCAGAAGATCATGGTTCCGCCAAATACAGAAGGTATCCTGAAGGAGATCAAAGAAGGAGATTTCAAGGTGACGGACACCGTCGCGGTCCTGAAGAAGGATGACGGGACTGACCTTGAGATCACGCTGATCCAGAAGTGGCCGGTCCGCCGTGAGAGACCCTACGCGAAGAAGATCGCGCCGGACAAACCGCTGGTCACGGGACAAAGAGTGATCGACACGCTGTTTCCCA